>CAZINV010000009.1:0-12872 GCA_964540685.1 uncultured Ruminococcus sp. | reverse complement strand
GCGGTGAATTATTTCTTCTTCACAGGCGAGGCTGTATTTCTGGTTATATATTTCATAGTACGCTGCTTCTCAAAGGACTTTCCCGCAACGCCAAAAAAATTTTTCATGCTGCTCCTTGAAGCGGTTATAGGCGTTATGATTGCATGCGTTATTCTTCTGCCTGCCGCTCTTGCTATTCTCAGCAACTACCGTATAAACGAGCGCTTATACGGTCTTGATATGGTAATTTATAATGACAAAACAAGAATAATCCGTATCATAGAAAGCTTCTTTATGATACCGGACATCCCTGCAAGACCTAATCTGTTTTCTTCAAATTCAGGAAAATGGTCATCTATAGGCGGATACCTGCCTCTCTTTTCAATGACCGGCGTTATTGCGTTTTTAAAGCACAAAGACGGCCATTGGGCTAAGAGAATAGTCATAATTTGCATGATATGCGCATTTATTCCAATTCTGAACAGCAGCTTCTATATGTTTAACAGTTCATACTATGCAAGATGGTTCTTTATGCCCATACTCATTATGTCAATGATGACGGCTATTGTGATCGATACTGAAAATGAAGAAAATATTCCCATGAAAGACGGGATATGGATAACGGCTGCCATAACAGCTGCCTTTGGAATTATTGCACTGCTGCCTGCGGAAAAAGAAGACGGTGTTGAATTTTTCTCGCTGGCAAAATATCCCGTGCATTTTTGTATTGTCTTTGCAATTGCAGCAGTTTCCATCGCCGCAGTTATATTTATTGCAAAAAAGCGCAGGCAAAAAAAGCTTTCTCTCAAAAAAGTTACTGCGCTTACTTCGGCTGCATGTGTGATATGTACCGCGTCTGTAGTGTACTTTGGCGCTGTAAGCCGTGATTCGGCGCTAAAATATATAGACCGCGCTATTGACACCGAAGATGACGTAGCATTAGATGTTTCCGAGGACAATTTCTTCCGCCTTGATGTTTCAGAAAATATGGACAACTACCCTATGCTCTGGAATCTGCCGAACATGCGCTGCTTTCACAGCGTTGTTCCGGGTTCGGTTATGGAATTTTACTCGGCTGCGGGAATTGGCAGAGACGTAGCGTCGCGTCCGGATACAAGTTACTTTGCGCTCAGAGGACTTTTCTCCGTAAAATATTACTTTGACGAAATAAAAGAAGATAACAAGGACAGCACTGAATCTCCCCTTCCCGGATTTGAATTTAAAGAAGACACGAATGGCTTCCATGTGTATGAAAACAAATATTTTATCCCTATGGGCTTTACGTTTGATAACTATATTTCAAGAAGCGACTGGGAGAAGATAGGCAAGTCAAACCGCACATCCGCTTTGATTCGCGCAATTGTATTGGAAGACGATGATGCTCAGAAATACGACGGAATCCTTGATAAACTATCAGCGTCTGAAAAAACAGTATCGGAAAATGACTATATTGCAGAATGCGAAAAAAGAACTGAAAGCTCATGCAGCACTTTTGAATACGATTCCTATGGCTTCAAAGCAACTATAACTTCCAGCAAAGATAATCTTTTGTTTTTCAGCGTCCCCTTTGACGAGGGCTTTACCGCAAAGGTAAACGGAAAAGAAACAGAAATAGTGAAAGCTGACATCGGCTTTATGGCAGTTCCCATACAGGAAGGCGAAAATACAATAGAATTTAAATACGAAACGCCGGGACTTAAAGCAGGCGCAGTTATTTCGCTTGCAGGCGTCCTCCTGCTTATTGCATACGTAGGAATAAATCGTATTATAGTTAAAAAAGGAGGAAAAACTAATGCATCTTGAAGAAAAAACACTGTCGAGCAGCCTTGCGTATCAAGCAAAAATATTCAGTGTGACCAGAGACTCAGCGCTTCTTGAAAACGGAACTGAAGCTGTACGGGATGTAGTGCATCACTCAGGCGGCGTGTGCGTTGTTCCGCTTACAGATAAGGGTACTGTTCTCATGGTAAAGCAGTACCGATACCCTATGCATGAAGCGACTTTGGAAATCCCTGCCGGAAAAACCGAACCCGGTGAAGATCACTATGCCTGCGGTCTGCGCGAGCTTCGTGAGGAAGTCGGACGCACATGTAAGAATTACACATATCTCGGCAAGCTGTACCCCACTCCTGCTTATGATACCGAAGTGATTCATATGTATCTTGCAAGAGAATTGTCCGCACCGGAAGAGCAAAAGCTTGATGACGAGGAATTTCTTGATGTCATAGAGCTTCCGCTGAGCGAAGCTGCGGATATGGTTATGGAAGGGAAAATATATGACGCCAAAACCCAAACTGCCCTTCTTAAAACATGGCTGCTTTTGCAAAAAAATAAATAAAAACTGCCGCTGTTTCTGCGGCAGTATTCAGAGCTTACACCTGCAAATGCTATTCGGATTCTGTTTCCAGAAGCGCCATATGCCGGTTATATGCCTCCAGTATCTCGTCCTCAAGCATTTTTCTTGACGATACTGTAATGGGATGTACAATGTCACGAAAGACTCCGTTTTCGTCTTTTCTGCTCGGCATGGCTGCAAAAAGCCTTTCATCTCCCTGAACTACCTTTATGTCATGAACTGCAAGCATATGATCTATTGTTATAGATACCACCGCGCGAAGGCGTCCTTCTGTAACGATCCTTCTGATTTTAATATCTGTAATTTCCATATGGCGACCTCCTGTAGTATGTTTTTTCACAGGGATAGTATGGATAAAAACCGGACAAAATATTCATAGGCAAATACAATTAAGGCATTGCCAAAGATGCCGTAAAATAAAAATAGAAAGAGTGATTACTTTGAATAAAGACATTTTAAACGGTAAAAAGCATATTCATTTCATTGGAATAGGCGGTTCCGGTATGTACCCTCTGGCACAGATTCTCCATGCCAAGGGCTATTACATCACAGGTTCGGACAACAACGAAACAGAAACCCTCGATGCAGTACGCAAAATGGGAATCCCGGTAATGCTGGGGCAGAGAGCCGAAAATATTGATGGCGCTGACCTTATAGTTCATACTGCGGCTATTATGGCGGATAACCCTGAACTTATAGCCTCCAAGGCAAGCGGCGTACCGGTTCTTGAAAGAAGCGAGCTTTTGGGTCTTGTTACAAGCTGGTATGACAATGCAATATGCGTTTCAGGTACCCACGGAAAAACCACCGTCACCTCTATGATAACTCAAATACTGTACACAGCCGGAATAGATCTGTCTGCGTTTATCGGAGGAAAGCTTCCATGTATCGGCGGCAGCGGCAGAAGCGGAAGCAGCGATATTATGACTTGTGAAGCTTGCGAATTCGTTGACACCTTCCTTAAGCTCTATCCGGACATTGCCGTTATACTAAACATTGATGCCGACCACCTTGACTATTTCGGCACAGTGGATAATATAATAAAATCATTCCATAAATTCAGCGAAAACACAACAAAAGCCATAATATATAACGGTGATGATGCCAATACTCTCAAAGCTGTAGACGGCATTACGGGCAAAGAAATGATCTCCTACGGATTATCGGAAAATAATGACTACTATGTGTCTGATATACGGCGCATATCCGGTCTTGAAACACACTTCAATATTATGCATAACGGTACGCTGCTGGGAGAAATAACTCTCCATGTTGCCGGAGAACACAATATTCTCAACGCCGTGGCCGCAACAGCCGCTGCTATATATGCAGGCGCGTCATTTGATGACTGTGCAAAGGGTCTATGCGAATTTCGGGGCGCAGGAAGAAGATTTGAAAAAAAAGGCGAAGCTATGGGCATTACGCTGGTAGATGACTACGCTCATCACCCGACAGAGCTTACGGCTACTTTGAAGGCTGCCATGCAGATGCCTTTCCGTCAAGTCTGGGCTGTATTCCAGCCATTCACCTATTCAAGAACCGCTGACCATCTGGAAGAATTTGCGCAGTCTCTCTCCATTCCTACGCATGCTGTTTTAACCGATATTATGGGCGGACGCGAAAAAAATACTCTTCCGATATTCACAAGGCAGCTTGCAGAGCTTATCCCAAATGCAATATGGTTCCCTCAGGACGAAACAAATCCTGAATCCTGCGATAAACGAAAATACGAAAACTTTGAAGAAGTATGCGATTATATCTGCGCTCATGCGCAATCAGGCGATCTGGTAATAACTCTTGGCTGCGGCGACATAAACAAGGTAAATAAAATGATTCTTGATAAGCTCCGTGAAAAGGAAGAAAATCACTGTAAAAAAGCTGAAAAAATTTGAAAAAGGTCTTTTCATTTGATAAAAAATATATTATAATGTAAGTAGTGCGCGGTTTGCACAGTGCAGACTGCCATACACTTACGAAAGGATTTACATACATATGACAAATAAAGTTAAAGTAAGCGTATGCGGAAAAGAATTTACCTTGCAGACATCTCAGCCTGCTTCTTATGTAATGAGTCTGGCGAGAAATCTTGAGACGAAAATTCTTGAAATAACGTCTTCATCTACAAGCGCCACTCAGTTTACCGCTGCAATTATGGTGGCTCTTACTATGATGGATGACCTGAACGCTATTAGTCAGCAGATCGAGCAGCTGAGAGTACAGTCTAAAGCATATGTGGATGAAGCCGGAAAAACACGCCTTGAACGTGACGCTGTTATTGCAGAAAACCAGCTCCTAAGAGACAGGCTTTCCGCTCTTGAAAAAGAAGTAAAAAACAGCAAGGCAGGTTCCGCCTTATAATGGCTTTACCTGAAATTCTGGCTCCGGCAGGAAGCTTTGAAGCTTTAATCGCTGCTGTTCGCTGCGGCGCTGACGCTGTATATATAGGCGGAAAAAATTACTCGGCAAGGCAGAACGCCTGTAATTTTGACATAGATGAAATCAAAAAGGCAGCGGATATCTGCCATCTTCATGGCGCAAAGCTATACCTCGCGGTAAATACACTTCTGCTTGACAATGAGCTTTACGAATTTGCAGAGTACATAAAATCCGCCGCAAATTCAGGAATAGACGCCTGTATAATCCAGGATATGGGGGCTGCTGAAATAATCCGCAAAACTGTACCTGATATGCCCCTTCACGCATCAACACAGATGACGATACATACATCCGAGGGCGCGTTATGGGCAAAAGAACATGGCTTCTGCCGATGTGTAATTGCCAGAGAGCTTTCAAGAAAAGAAATAAAGCCTATAATAAACTCCATTCCTGAGGTTGAACAATTTGTACACGGAGCGCTCTGCATGAGTATTTCCGGACAGTGCTATCTGTCCGCTATTATAGGTTCAAGAAGCGCTAACAGAGGAAGATGCGCTCAGGCTTGCAGACTGCCGTTTTCCGCATTGGGAAAGCCCGGCGTATGCAGTCTGTCTCTCAGAGATCTGTCCCTTGCAGAACACATAAATGAGCTTATAAATGACGGTGTTGCTTCCTTAAAAATAGAGGGAAGAATGAAACGCCCTGAATATACGGCGGCTGCAGTAACCGCCTTCAGGCAAGCACGGGATGGATATACTCCGGATATGGAAAGTCTTAAGGCTGTATTCTCGCGAAGCGGATTTACCGATGGATACTATACGGGCAAACGTCAGAAGCTTTTCGGAGTCCGTGAAAAAGAAGATGTAACTGCGGCTTCTTCAGTTCTGCCTAAGCTCAAAGAACTGTACAGAAAAGAATATCACCATATAGGTCTTGATATTGACGCAAGGCTTTATGCAAATGAGCCGTTCAAACTTACAGGAACAGACAGTGACGGAAACAGTGTTACCGTACTGGGGGATATTCCTGTGCCCGCCTTAAAAAAGCCTATGACTCCGGAACAGCTGCATAAGCAGCTTTCAAAACTTGGAGATACGATTTATTTTCCAAAAAAGATAATATCTCATTGCGACGGTATATCCATGCTGCCTGCATCGGCTGTAAATGCTCTCAGACGCAAAATGACGGAAGAGCTTGACAGACTGCGCATTGAAAAGAATACGCCTGTATACAAAATGTTTTCATATGAGTATGATGCATCAAATGAAAAAAGATCTGTTAAAGGAAAACCGAAGCTTAGATTTCGTGTGAGAACAGAAAGCCAGCTGTATGCTTTGAATATTAAAGACACCGAAGAATGCGCAGTGCCTTTTGATATTGCAGAAAAACTTGCGCCGGATGAAAAATTCATCTTGCAGCCGCCAAGATTTGTTCCGGATGAAAAGGCGTTTACAGAAAGGCTGGCGCTGCTCTGCAAGAAGGGATTCACGCGTCTTATCTGTGAAAATCCGGCTCATATACGAATTGGAAAAAAACTTGGACTAAGGCTGTGCGGCGGTTCGGATCTTCATATTTTAAACTCCATAGCTGCAAAGTGCTGTGAAAACGAAGGCTTGGAAGATATTCTATTATCTCCTGAACTTACGCTCATACAAGCAAAAAAAATAAATTCGGAAATTCCTAAGGGAATATACGCATATGGCAGACTGCCTGTTATGCTTTTCAGAGTCTGTCCCATAAAAAATGAAGCCGGCTGCAAAAACTGCACAGGCTGCCTTTCTGACCGTACAAAGCGAAGCTTTCCGGTTATCTGCGGAAATGATTACGCGGAAATGCTTAATGCCGTTCCTATATGGACAGCTGACAAAATCCATGATCTTTCCTGCTGCGGCTTTATTCTCATAGATTTTACAAGCGAAAAAGAGCCGCCGGAAATACTCGCTGCCGCAAACGCATACAGATACGGCGAAAGCTATAAGCCTGATGAATTTACAAGAGGACTTCTGTACCGGGGAATATAGGAAATAAAGAAAGGATAAAATTATGAAAATATTTTTCAGAAGGCTAAAAAGCACTGCCTCCATTCCTGTGTGCGCTACCGAATGCAGCGCGGGATATGACCTCTGTTCAGCATCTGAAGCACCGATTACAATACCATCCGGAGAAATAAGAATGATTCCAATCGGAATTGCCGCTGCTCCTGAAAGAACAGATATTGCTCTCTTTGTTTTTCCAAGATCCGGACTTGGAGCAAAATACGGAATTACTCTTGCAAACAGCGTAGGAGTTGTTGATTCCGATTACCGGGGAGAAATCATGGTTCCGCTCATAAATCATGGCAAAAAAGACTTTACAGTCAAGACGGGAATGCGTATTGCACAGCTTGTGGCAATGCCGTTCCTCTCACAAGAGTGGACAGAAGCAGAAGCTCTTGACGATACCGAACGCGGAAACAGCGGATTCGGGTCAAGCGGAATGATTTAAAAATAAAAGCAAAGGAGAAAATAAAGTGGTTGCCATTAAAAAAATTCTTGTATACATTGCAGTCTTTGTAATTGCAATAGGCGCCGGCAGTGTTATTTCTACTGTATGTGCGCAAACCTCCGCTATGTCATGGCTGGCAATACAGCTCTCTTTCGGTTTTGAGCCTTTTAAAATAAATCTCATTGTTCTGGATTTAACATTCGGTCTGAACATCCATATTACTGTTGCGCATATCATTATGCTGATAATAGCAGTCTTTGTTTCACCTAAAATAGCATCTGCCCTTGTCAAAACAAAGGAATAAGGCTATGCTATTTGTACAAAATGCTGTAAAATCCTTTTCAATTTATCAAATTTAGTATAAAAGGACGAAAATAAAATCTGACCCAAAAATCACAAAAAAATGTTTGTCTATAATTTCATTTCATGGTATAATATTTGTATATTAAGTTTTTTCTCGGAGAGCATGGCTTGTCCGCCTTGTTTTTTGTTTTTCTCCGTATATACATATGAATAACGCTGCACAAAGACAGATACGCAGCTACAGCACCTGTTAATTTAAGGAGCAACAGCATAATGTTTAATAAAGATATCGGTATAGACCTCGGTACAGCCAATACCATTGTGTATATGAGCGGAAAAGGTATAATAATAAGAGAACCGTCTGTAGTAGCGGTAAATACTCATACATCCAACGCAAAATATGTAGGGAAAGCGGCAAAAGAGGTTATCGGAAGGACGCCGGGTTCTATCGTTGCCGTAAGACCTATGAAAGACGGCGTTATCGCAAATTTTGAAAAGGCTACCATAATGCTTCAGGAGTTTATCCGAAAAGCGCTGCGGGGTCATCTCTTGTCAAGAGCAAGAGTCATAATCTGCACGCCGCTTGGAGTTACCCCTCTTGAAAAACGTGCGGTAAAAGACGCATGCGAACAAGCAGGAGCGAAAAAAGTAATCATTGTAGAAGAACCTATGGCTGCCGCTATTGGCGCAGGCTTGCCCACAACAGAACCAACAGGCTCTATGATTGTTGATATTGGCGGCGGTACAAGCGAAGTTGCCGTCATTTCTATGGGCGGAATAGTTGCATCTAAAAGCATACGCTGCGCAGGCTCAGAAATGGATGAAGCTATTATTTCACATCTCAAGCAAAAATTCAACCTGCTTATCGGCGAAAGAACCGCTGAAGAAATAAAGCTTGAAATAGGCTCGGCATTCAATGTAGGAGCGGACGCAGTCATGGAGATTAAAGGCAGGAATCTCCTTACCGGTTTACCTGAAAATATAAACATCACATCATCAGAAGTGCGTGAAGCTCTTGAAGAGCCATTGTCAAAAATTGTTGACGCTGTAAAATTCACATTGGAGCAGACTCCCCCGGAGCTGGCGGCTGATATTATTGAAAACGGTATCACTCTGTGCGGCGGCGGTGCTCTGCTTAAAGGAATTGACCGCTTGCTGTCATATTCAACCGGCTTGCCCGTCTTTGTATCTCAGTACCCTCTTGACTGTGTAGCCGAGGGCGCCGGAAAAATACTTGCCGATATGAATAAGTACAGTGACGCGCTTACCGAAGATGCGGACTACTATTAATCAAAAACGAAAAATAAAAAATCCGCCGACAGGTCTTAATAAGACGGTCGGCTTTCGGCATATACAGATTTTATACTAATCTCTTGCCAGCTTGATGAAAGATTAGTATTATGCAAATTTAAAGGAGGTCTGAGCCGATGGGCGACTTTTTCAGAAAACATCGCTTCCGCATTCTAATATGCGTAATTGCCTTGCTGATAGGAATAATGCTCTATTCTGTAACACGAAGCGGAAAGGATTATCCCGGCAGCGGTATTGTAAATACATTTATAAATCCGCTCAGAAATATTTCAAACAGTATTTCTGACAGCACTAATTCAGTTATAAGCTCATTTACCGACGGCAGCCGTTATCAGTCTGAAATTGAAGAGCTAAAAAAAGAAAATACAAATCTAAAAAAAGAACTTACTGAATTTGAAGAGACAAAACAGCAGCTTCTTGAGCTTCAGCAGTTTATGGGTATCAAAGAAGAACACGAAACACATACATATTCCGCTCCTTGTACTATTATAGGTTATGTTACAAACGATCCCTTTCACAGCTTCATTATAGATAAAGGCGAGGAAGACGGAATATCTCTTAACGATCCGGTTGTTACAGGAGATGGCAGTATTGTGGGCATAATATCTTCCCTGTCCTCAAATTCCGCAACAGTGGAAACAATTCTTTCTCCTGATCTGTCCATCGGCGCAATATCCGCAGATAATAAATATACAGGCATACTGGAGGGCGAAATAGTACTTGCCTCCGAATATAAATGCAGAATGATATATCTTGACAAAGATACAGAGCTTAAAGAAGGCGACCTTATTATAACATCCAGTGCAAGCGGACTCTTTCCTAAGGGATACCTTGTAGGAACTGTGGATTCAATTCAGACAATGGACAGCGGCTTGAGCAAATACGCTGTTATTACGCCTGATACCAATTTTGAAGCAATGACAAGCGTTGTCGCAATAATTGACTACCCCGGAAAAGGTGATACAGATGAATAAAATAAAAACGCGCCGTATCACCGCCGATGAAAAAAGAAATCTTGCTATAAGATTGGTATTATACGCAGTCATAATATTGCTTTGCTTTGTTACTGCTTCATCGGGAAACTTCCGCAAGCCTCTGCTTCTTATACCTGTAGCGCTGTGTATTTCATCATACGCAAGAGAACATACAGCGCTTATTACAGGAATTATATGCGGACTTCTTCTTGATATAGTCTGCAACAAGCTTCTGGGCTTTAATGCTCTTCTGCTGTGCATAATGTGTTTAGGAATGTCCATCTTATATAAGCATCTGCTGATGCACAAGCTTTTAAACTTTATGGTACTTGCAGCCGCCGGAATATTCATTCAGGGAGCTCTTGATTATTTCTTCTTCTATGAAATATGGAATTATTCAAATGTATCTTTTTTATTTATACACCATATACTTCCATGCTGCATATATACCTTAATCTCCGCATTGCCTGTTTATGCAGTCATTCACAATATCAACCGGCTGCTGCGTCCTAATACAATCCGTACCATTGAGGAGACGGTTTTAACAGAGGACGAACAGTAGCTTCTGCCAAAAGGAAGATTTGATTCAATGAAAAAAAGACCTTATCATATTTATCTTAAATGTACCCTGCTTGTTTCATTTATGCTTTGCGCACTATGTTTCTGCGGATACAAGCTTATGAAGATTCAGCTGGTGGAAAGCGAAACTTATATGAGCCGAAAATATTCCACATACAAGTATACACAGACTATAGATGCTACACGAGGTGAAATTGTCGACAGTTCAGGCAAAGCGATAGTCGCAAATAAAGCAGGCTACAGCGTTGTGATCCTGCCTGAACAATTTCCGGATGATCTGGAGGAAGGCAATGAAATACTTCTTCAAATATCTGATATGCTTGAAAAATGCGGCGTTACTCCGGATATATCCATGCCAATTTCAAAGGAATCTCCATATACGTTTACAACAGACGACGAAGACAGCCTCGAAAGCTTTAAAAGCGATCTTGGTCTTAATGTATACGCAACTGCTGATAACTGCATAACAAAGCTTATGGAAGATTACAGCATTTCACCGGATTATTCTGAAAATCAAAAGTGGCTGCTGTGCGGTTTACGTTATGAAATGCTAAACCGCGGCTTTTCTATGAGCAGACGTTTCACTTTGGCTGAGGATATACCCCTCAGTTCAATTACAGAGATAAAAGAATCAGGAATAAATTTGCCCGGCATAGAAATTATGGAAGTGCCTATACGAGAAATAGTACAGGGTAATGTTATTCCCCATGAAATCGGCACGGTAGGTCCTATTTATGCTGAGGAATATGAAGAGCTTTCAGCTAAAGGGTACGATATGGACGATACTGTTGGAAAAAGCGGAATTGAAAAAGCCTGTGAAAGCTATCTGCGCGGCAATGACGGAGTAAAAACTATTTCTATGCAGAATGATGAAATTATATCATCTGAAATAACAACTCCCGTACAATCCGGAAATACGGTAATGCTTACTGTGGACAGCAAATTCCAGTGCGATTTGCAGAAAATACTTGAAAACTTTATAAAAAACTTCGATAATCTCAGAAACGAAAAAACAGAAGAACTAAATCTTGGAGAGGTAACAAACGGTGCATTGGTTGTACTAGACGCCAAAACCGGCGGAGTTCTTGGAATGGCAACCTGTCCTACTTATGATCTCAGTACCTATATGGAAGATTATGAATCCCTTTTAAAGGCTGATAATACCCCTTTGGTAAATCGGGCTACAATGGGTCTGTATCGTCCGGGTTCAACTTTTAAAACTATTACTGCTACGGCAGGGCTTGGTGAAAATCTGATAAACGAATATTCTACCTTTTATTGCGCTCAAACCTATCTGTTTCACGGCACGACCTATGAATGCACCGGCGCTCACGGCGATACTGCCATTATAAGAGCTTTGCAATACTCCTGCAATATATATTTTTACAAACTCTCGGAAAATTTAACTATAGACAGAATCAGCAAATATGCTTCAATGTACGGTCTGGGACAGGCTACAGGTCTTGAAACATACGAAGAGGAAGGTCATCTTTCCGATATGGAATACTATGAGGAAGCAGGTCTTACATGGACTGTCGGCGAAGTTCTGCAATCCGGTATCGGTCAGTCTGAATGGGCTGTAACTCCTATTCAAATGGCTGTAGTTGCAAATACTATTGCAAACGACGGCGTTCGTTATGAAACTCATCTGGTGGACAGCATATGGGATTACAATATGGAAACTATGATCGAGAAAAAAGAACCTGTAATTGCAGAAACCATCACAACATGCGGTAAAGAGGACTACGACCTTATTGAACAAGGTATGATCGCTGCTTCTGTTACCAATATGCCCACAGAATATTCACTGGAGGATCTGGGCTACAGCGTTGCAATAAAGACCGGTACTCCGCAGCAGGACTCACGTGTACAGGATTCGTTCTTCATAGGATACGCTCCGGCAGATAATCCTGAAATAGCTTTTGCAGGTGTTGTTGAAGGTGCTGAATACGCAAAGTATATGATAAGAGATATTATTAAAGCATACGAAAGCTATAAATCAAGAACAGAATCTGATTAAAGCAATAATTTTGTCATATTGCACAAAGCTATTGGTTTATCATACTATAGTTTTCACAATCTTTAGGTCAGAAGCTTTATTTTCTTTGACAAATTTCAATTTTATTGATATAATAATACTTATATAAGCACTAAAAAACGATGTTAAATATTTTAAAATGAAAGGAATGATTTTTTTCTTATGACGATCGCACTAATTGCCCACGATGCAAAAAAAGAGCTTATGATACAGTTCTGCATAGCATACTGCGGCATTCTTTCGCGCCATATGCTTTGTGCCACTGACACAACCGGAAAGCAGGTTTCAGAAGCTACCGGTTTAAAAATTAAGCGTTACCTCAGCGGTTCACAAGGCGGCGGACAGCAAATCGGTTCGCTTATTTCATGCGATGAAATCGACGTTCTTCTTTTCTTCCGTGATCCGATCAATTGCAGAGAGGTTGATGCCGGCGATATGAACCTTTTGCGTCTTTGCGATGTTCACAACATTC
>CAZINV010000008.1:0-13008 GCA_964540685.1 uncultured Ruminococcus sp. | reverse complement strand
GGATACTAAACAGCCGCAGAAATCAAGATGCCAGGCAGTACTTTCTAATACGCAGACAGTTGACATTAACCTTGTTTCAGGCGTTATTAATATAGTTGTCGGCGAACCTGACATAGAGGTTACAGGCTATACATGGGAAGCAGGCACATACTGGGTTAATGCAGGAGATGAAATCTGCCTTGAGCCTAAGGTTTACAATGACCCCGGCAGCATGCAGGCTATCAAGATAGCTCTGAAATCCAGCGCGTACACAAATGGAGCTATAACCGAGGGACAATACGGTTCTGATGACTTCTTAATCGGCGATGCATATCCTGACATGAATTTCGTGTTCAACTTAAGCGATGCTATTATAGGCGCAGGCGAACAGGATTTCGGTGCAGCTAAAGCAGCTGACGGAGCGTCTATTATACAGGCGTACATGCAGACAGCTGATAAGGCAACTGTTGAATCAATAGCCAGTCAGCTTGGACTTACGCTTCAGCAAGATTCAGAGCACGGCAAGTATTATTCGTTCCCGCTTGAATTTGACACCAGCATACCGGATACTAAACAGCCGCAGAAATCAAGATGCCAGGCAGTACTTTCTAATACGCAGGAAGTTGACATTAACCTTGTTTCAGGCGTTATTAACATTATTGTAGGCGCTGAAACAACAACAACCACAACTACAACAACAACCACAACGACAACCACAACAACCACAACTACAACAACAACTACTACGACAACAACTACTACCACAACGACGACAACTACTACCACAACAACGACAACAACAACAACTACCGGTACTGGAACAACGACTTCAACAACTGAAATTGTATGGAATGACCTTATCGGCGACACAAACCTTGATGGCAGAGTTGGCGTACAGGATATCATCAAGCTCAATAAGTATCTGCTCGGTCAGGTTCAGCTTAACCCGCAGGCTTTGAGAAATGCAACATGTAAAGACGACGGCAGTGTTAATATCGATGACATTAACGGCGAAGATTTAATTTCTCTTGAGAGATACCTTGTAGATTTGATTCCTTCGCTGCCCGAGAACTAAAATTTAACAAATTAAATCCAAGGCTGCATTATCAAATGTGCAGCCTTGTTTTTTTGCACAGATTTTTTGGCAAAGAAAATATTTGGTGAAAAGTAACAAAATTTATATAACTGATTTATAAAAAATTACTGAAATTTGGAAAAAAGCTTTACTTTAAATTATAAGTATGGTATAATAAACCCAACGAGAATATGCTGCGGGAATTGTTTGCAGGACAATAAAAATAGCGGCTTTTCTCTAGTTCTCCATTCAGGGGATTACGTAAAAAAGAAATGTGAAAACATTTCAAAAAATTATATTCATTTATTTAAGGAGGATATCTATGCCAAAGAAAAAAATGAGCAAGAGATTGCTCACAGGCGTAACGGCAGTTGCAATGACAGCATCTGCGCTTATGGCTGGTATGACATCACTGACAGCATACGCTGGTCAGGAACTTGGTAACGGTGACTTCAATGATGGTTCTGGTTTGCCATGGCACATCTGCGAATCCGCAACCGGTACAATGAAATTTGAAATTACCGACGGCTGTTACAACATTCTGATTACCAACCCCGGCGGTTTGTCAGAAAACGGTGAAGGTCGTTGGGACTGCCAGTTCCGCCACAGAGGCCTTACGCTTGAAACAAGCCATACATATCGTCTTACATATTCTGTATGGACAGATGATACTGATGCTAAGATCTATTCTAAGATCGGCGATATGACGAACGATGATAGTGAATTGTGGCACGGAAATGGTACAGTACTTAACCTGTCTTATTCTCAGGTTGAAGGCAAGAGCCTTGATCAGGTTGCTTCTGCTTTGAAATCCGCTTCTTCAGCCGGTCAGACTATTGAATATTGGGAAGGCTGGGATGCATGGAAAAACACTACTTTGCCGGCAAATCAGTGGACAACATACGCTTATGAATTTAGTCCGTATGTTGATGTTGATGGCGTTGGCGAGTGGACATTCCATCTCGGCGGCACATCAGATTACAATGACTTTATCTGCGTACACGAGGGCAAGATTATTAAGTTTGATAATATGTGCCTCATTGACCTTACAGATGATGCTTCAGACTATGTGACTGAAGAGGATTATGTGGCTTCAGGTCTGGAAGTAAACCAGGTTGGTTACTTCACAAATCTCGCTAAAAAGGCTACTCTGGTACTCGATGCAGCAGACGGCACATCCAAGCCGTTCCAGGTTAAGGATTCCAGCGGCAATACTGTATACGAAGGTACAACAACAGGCGGCACTACACTGTGCGACGCATCCGGCACATACAACCAGGTTCTGGATTTCACTGATTTCCAGCAAGCCGGAACAGGCTACACAATCACTTGCGACGGAAAAACATCTCTGCCTTTTGATATTGGCGATGAGATTTATACAGGACTTACAACAGCAGCTATGAACTACTTCTATCAGAACCGTGCAGGTATTGATATTGAGGCTAAGTACATTGCTCCTGAGGCTGAAGATCCGGACGGCGCAAAGGCTACTGCTTCTGATTTGGCTCGTGAAGCAGGTCACGCAAACACCAAGGCTTATATCCAGACCAAGTGGGTATATATTATTCCTTCTGATGCTGATGTTGAAACAAGCAACGGCTACATTCAGGAAGGCGCTTGCGGCTGGTATGACGCAGGCGACCATGGTAAGTATATCGTTAACGGCGGCGTTACCATTTGGACTCTGCTTTCTCTCTTCGATCGTGATTTGAACGCTGGCGATACCTCTAAGTGGGGAGACGATGGCGAAACTGTTTATACTATTCCTGAAACAGGCAATGGTACACCTGATATTCTCGATGAAGTAGCTTATGAAATTGAGTTCTTCAAGACTATGCAGGATACATCAGACGGTATGGTTTACCACAAGCTTCACGACTATAAATGGACAGCTCTTGCTGTATCTCCTGCAGATGCTACAGCTAGAACAGAAGACGGCGAGCTGACACGTATTGTTAAGCCTAAGACATATGCAGCTACTTTGAACTTTGCTGCTGCTTTGGCTCAGTTCTCAAGACTTATTGAACCATATGATTCTTCTCAGGCTGCTGACTGTCTGGCAAGAGCTAAGCAGGCTTATCAGGCTGCAAAGGATAAGTATGAGCCTTACACAACTGTTTCAGATCAGCTTGCAATCTATTCATCATATTATGCTCCTCTGACACAGAACAAGGGCGGCGGACCTTATGGTGATACTGATGTAACTGATGAATTCTACTGGGCAGCTTGCGAGCTGTACATTACCACAGGCGATTCTTCTTATAAGACAGATATGCTTTCTTATAACGACAAGACCGGCGAATGCTACGGCGTTCCTACATCCCTGACAGGCGGCGAGAACAACGGTTCTGCTACAGCTTTCACATGGGGTACTCTGGGTGCTCTTGGCACATACTCTCTGTCCATCAATGGCGAAAACCTTGTTAGTAAAGGTCTGCTGACTGAGGACGAACTGACTACAATTCATAACAACATCAAGCAGGCTGCTGACTACTTCGTAAATCTGGAAGATACATCCGATTGGGGTATTCCTTATGTTGGTCACGACTATGAAACAACTGTATGGACTCTCGCTGATGGCGAAGTTAAGAAGACTCTGAAGAACGGCTTTGAGTGGGGTTCAAACTCTATGGTTGTTAATAACGCTATATCAATGGCTCTGGCTTATGACATTGACCATGAAATCCAATACATTGACGGTGTATCTACCGCTATGGACTACATTTTCGGCAGAAACCTTCTTGAATTCTCTTATGTATCAGGTTATGGCGAACATCACCTTGAGCATCCGCATCACAGATGGTGGTCTAATCAGCTTGATTCCAGCTTCCCGTCTGCACCAAGAGGCGTTCTTTCCGGCGGTAACAACTCTGAGATGAACGACCCGATGATTCAGGGTAAAGGTTACAAGGCTGGTGAAGTTGCTCCTATGCTTTGCTACCTTGATAACGTAGAAGCTTGGTCTGTAAATGAGTGTACAATCAACTGGAACTCTCCTCTTGTTTGGATTTCATCATTCCTGGAAGACGAAGCAAAGGATGCTAGCCGTGACGGCGAAGTTAAGAAGACAACAGCTTCTACCGAAGGTGGTACAAGCGCAACAACTACAACAACTACAACTACTGACGGAGACACTCCGACAACGACTACTTCTAACGGCGGCGTAACTACAACAACAACTACTAACGGCGGCGTAACTCCAACAACAACTACTTCCACCAAGGGCGATGTAAGCTTTGATGTTCTCTACGGCGATGTAAACCTTGACGGAGCTGTTACAATGGTTGACCTTGTTTATTTGAGCAAGAGGGTTGCAGGTGTAGGTATCACATTCAATGACCAGCAGACTGCAAATGCTGACTGCAAGAATGACAGCACTATTGACGGCAGCGATGTAACATCACTTCTGAAGTTCCTTGCAGAAAAGATTACAGCTCTTCCTGAGTAATAATTTGTTGAATCTTATTATTCTTTCTTTTAAATAAGTAAAAGGCGGCATGATTTATTCATGCTGCCTTTTTGTATCCGAAAAAACATGTAAAATTGAAAATGAAAAATCCCCGTAAAGCAGCCGCAGTAATTACTTTAAGCTCTTTCGGGGATTTAATATGCCGTGCCGCAAAGTATGTCTGACAGCTTTGCACGGCATTGCCTTTAAATTATTGTGTTTACCATTCGTTGTAATTGCTTTTCATAAGACTTATTTCGTTTGAGTAACCTTCGTCATCGTTTGGCGTTTCAAGGATAAATGGCAATTTTTTCAGCAGAGGGTGATTAATGACTCTTATGAGCGAATCCGTACCAATTTTGCCCTTGCCGATTATTTCGTGTCTGTCCTTATGTGCACCCATAGGATTTTTGCTGTCGTTAAGGTGCATGGCTTTAAGGTATTTTATACCTACGATTTTGTCAAATTCTTCCAGGACACCGTTTAAATTATTTACAATATCATATCCGGCTTCCCATAGGTGGCAGGTGTCAAGGCAAACTCCCATCTTTTCTTTAAGTTCAATTCTATCAATAATAGCGCGCAGTTCCTCAAAACTAGCGCCTATTTCACTGCCTTTTCCCGCCATGCTTTCCAAAAGTACAGTGGTTGTCTGAGCGGGCGTTAAAATATCGTTCAGGGTATCGGAAATTTGCTCTATACCTTTGTCTACGCCTTGTCCGACATGACTTCCCGGGTGAAAATTATAGTAATTGCCCGGAGTAAACTCCATTCTTACCATGTCATCAGCCAGTATGCTTCTGCTGAAATTACGTACGGTTTCGTTGCCGGAGCATAGATTCATAGTATAAGGCGCATGAGCTACAAGTTTTCCGAATTGATGCTTTTCAGCGAGATTTAAAAAAGCGTTTATATCGCTTTTGTTTATCTGTTTTGCACTGCCGCCGCGAGGATTTCTTGTGAAAAACGCGAAGGTGTTCGCACCAAGTGAAACAGCATGTCGTCCCATTGCAAGATAGCCCTTTGAAGAGGGCAGATGACAGCCTATATAAAGCATTATTGAGTACCTCCTTCTGCTGTTGTATCTAGTGTTCTGTTTTTCTGCACATATGGAAGGTCGTCAATTACTTTTGTAAGTACATCAAGTGCAATATCATAGTTTTCCTGCATCTCAGCCAGACTATCCATAGTTTTTATAGGTTTTCTAAGACCGATGTATATGTCTCTGTCAAGTACGGTTCCTGTATAGCCTACTTTGTCCATAAAATCGGTATTTCTGAGGTAAAAGCCCGTGCCGCGTACATTTTTGTTGTCAGGGAACAGTTCTTCAAGATTTACAAGGGTTTCTTCAGCCAAAATTGTCTTATTGGCAACAGCGTCGGTTATTACCATAATTGCGTCAGCCATCTGAAATTGTGATGAAAGCTTTGTCATGTTTCCTGTGTAATATTCGTCACGGGTTATATTATCGTCAACGGGAATTGCATAAACGTCCACAACGACTTTGCCGTCGTTGTTTATGTCATCAACAAATTGTTCAAAATAATTTGAGATATAGTCATTTGTAATTTGCAGCGTTTCATCATCTGTCAGAACCATAATGATGAGATCGGGATGAACGGTGCTTAATAGGTCATACGCCAAATATCCGAATGTTGCAACAAGGAAGGAAGCTATAAAAAGCCACCATTTGTTGTGGTATAAAAAGTTTGAAATTTTCTTCCAGAACGGCAGTTTCTTTTTCTCTTTCTTTTCCTCATGGAGTGTTTCGCTTTCTGATATAACACCCTGTTTAAGACGTATCAGTTCAATACGATCTTCACGTATTTTTTTGTCATAGGCTTCACGTTCTTTTTTTCTTTGTTCTTCCAGTATTTGTTTCTGCTTTTCTTCAAGTTCTTCCTCGCGTTTGCGCTCTTTTTCATCTATTTCACGAACTGTTTCCATGAAGCTTTTCGGCTTGTCTTTCTTCTTTTTTTTATTTGCTTCATTTTTTCCAGGTTCTGTAGGCAGATTCTTTTCGTCATACTGCATGGAGGCTCCTCTTTTCTTTATTTATAGCAAAAGGGTGTACCTCAATAGCTTGTCAATTGCCGGTTCACCCCTTTTATTTTGAATTTATAGATAAGGCATATGCGAACGCTTTATAGTTCATTTGCACAACGATCTTTGTGCGTTACTGCCTTAAGATGACGATTATTCCTTTTCGTTATTTATTCCCTGCTTTGAAAGGGGCCTCATTGTGGGAAACAGCAGAACATCGCGGATAGAAGCACTGTCAGTAAGCAGCATGACAAGTCTGTCAAGACCTAAACCCAAACCGCCTGTTGGAGGCAAACCATATTCGAGAGCTGTTATAAAATCTTCGTCAACCTCGCCTGTCATGTCTCCAAGAGCGCGTCTTGCTGCAACCTGCTGTACAAAACGCTCTTTCTGATCGATAGGATCGTTAAGTTCGGAAAAAGCATTGCCCATTTCACGGGCGTAAATGAAATACTCAAAGCGCTCTGTAAAGGCAGGGTTTTCCGGCTTACGTTTAGCGAGAGGAGAATTTTCAACAGGATAATCATAAATTATAGTTGGTTGTATGAGCTTCTCTTCTACAAAAGCGTCAAAGAGCGCAATAAGCACATTACCTTTTGTTGCGTTTTCGCCTTCTTCTACTTCAATATTGTGAGCTTTAGCGCAAGCTCTTGCGTCTTCATCAGTTGCCCACTGATTATAATCCACGCCTGCATATTTTTTTACAGCTTCGATCATTGTAAGACGTTCCCATGGCTGACCAAGGCGGATGTCAACGCCCTGATAGGAAATAATATCTTTTCCGCAGATAGTTTTCGCCAGCGATCGGTACATATCTTCAATAAGATCCATCATACCTTTGTAATCAGTGTATGCCTGATACATTTCAATGGAGGTAAACTCAGGATTATGAGACGGATCCATTCCTTCATTTCTAAAAATACGGCCTACCTCGTATACGCGGTCAAATCCGCCTACAATGAGCTTTTTAAGGTTAAGCTCTGTTTCAATACGCAGAAACATATCCATATCAAGAGTATTGTGGTGCGTTTTGAACGGTCTTGCGGCAGCTGCGATCTGGATTGGCAGCAGTACCGGTGTTTCTACCTCGACATAACCGATGCTGTCAAGGTAATTTCGGATTTCTTTTATAATACGGCTTCTTGTGACAAATGTCTTTTTAACATCAGGATTTACAATAAGATCCAGATAACGCTGGCGGTATCTTGTATCCTGATTTTTAAGTCCGTGCCATTTTTCAGGCAGCGGCATAAGCGATTTTGACAGAAGCGTAATTTCCTTTGTGTGAACGGATATTTCACCTGTTTTAGTACGGAATGTGTAGCCCTTTACGCCTACAATATCACCGATATCCCACTTCTTAAATTCTTTAAACTGCGGTTTGCCTATATCATTTACACGGACATAAACCTGAATACGGTCTGTACTGTCCTGAATGTGAATAAACACAGCATTGCCCATAACACGTTTGCTCATGATACGGCCCGCAACAGATATAATGTTTTCTTTAATTTTATCAAAACCTGCCTGAAGCTTTTCCTCATCATCCCCTGCCTGTGCCTTAACAGCAGCCTCAGCGGATTCATAGTCAGCCTTTGCTTCTATAGCTTTTTTTGTAACGTCGAACTTTGTTATATTGTATGGATTCATGCCGTTTGCTTTGTATTCTGCAAGCTTCTCCATACGAATACGCTTCTGCTCGTGGACATCCAGTTCTGTTTCCACGGCAGATTTTATATTTTCAGCCATTTTTACAGCTCCTTATTTTGAAATTTCCAATACTTCAAACTTCAGCTCACCAACCGGAGCTTCTACTATGAACGTATCGCCCACCTTTTTTTTGAGAGAGCTTTTACCTATAGGAGACTCATCAGAAATTTTGCCGTCTTTGAAGCTTGCTTCATTGCTGCTTACTATCTGAAATATTTCAGTTTTGCCTGTACGGAAGTTGTGAAGACGGATAGTAGATCCAAGACCTATTTCATCTATTGAAATGTCATCATCGTCAACAACTTCGGAATTATCCAGTGTATATTGGATCTCAGCTATTCTGGCTTCCAGAATAGCCTGTTCGTTTTTAGCTTCATCGTATTCAGCATTTTCGGAAAGGTCGCCCTGAGCACGTGCTTCTTTAAGCTTCTGCGCCATCTCCGCACGTTTGACGGTAATAAGGAGATCAAGTTCCTCATTAAGTTTATTATAACCGCTCTGTGAAATCTGCTTCTTAGCCATAAGACAAATTACTCCTTTGCAAAACGTACTTTATAATTATATAATATTTTTATTATAGTATATTTTTACGCTTTTGTCAATCGCTTTTCTGTGAACGGCACGGAAATCAATTTTTTTATTGTGTACCTGAGATGAGACGATGCTTTTTCCGGATGAAACTGCCGGTTATACTTTTTTCGACACAATCAGAGCTTTTTCATAGGCATCGTCTTATTGACGAATAATGTAATGTTTGGTATAATTTAGTTGACGATTTGATAAAAATGTCATAAAAACTGAATTTCTGAAAAAAGGAGAGGTAAAATATGAAATACGCCTATAGAGTTATGATGACTGAAATGTGTGAGATACCTGCAAGTCTAAGCGTAAAGCAGGGCTGTACACAGGGATTTTCGGAAGAACCTGAACTGATGGATGAAACGCTTTATGATACTGTGGAGGAGGCATTGGCATCTTTGTCAAGATTCCGTTCTGTTGCCACAGGAATAATTATGAACAGAAGGGAATATAAGACACGGGGAGTGAGAGAGTTTTATATAGAGAAAATAAAAGTCGGCGCAAATGACAGAAAACTTTCATCCTATGGAGCAGTGAGGTACGCGCCTTTTGAAATATATGAAGATTATATTCCTGCTATCTGCACAAAAGCGCCCCGTCCGGTTAAGAGGAGAAAAAAGCGCAGACAGACAGTATAAATTTATTTTCTGATTATGATAAAAATATCTCTTTTGCCAGTGCAAACCATTCTCTCACCCAATAGGTAGGGACAAGCTCCAGCCTTGTATTACAGCTTATTGAATAGGAATCAAGTCCGAGTCTTTCAGCTATAAGGCTTGCTCTGTACTGATGGAATCCGTCAGTTACTATTACTATATCATCGTTTAAATTATTTTCTTCCAAAATTGCCTTTGAGAAGGCAAGATTCTCATATGTGCTTGTGGACTTGTTTTCTTCCAGAATACGTTCTTCATCTATGCCTTTTTCAACAAGGTAAGTCTTCATTGCATCAGCTTCGGATACATCTTCGCCGTCGCCTTGTCCGCCTGTTACAACGCATTTCACATCCGGATTTGCTTCCAGATATTCATATGCGGCATTCAAACGGCGTTTAAGCATAAGGCTTGGCTCAGTTCCCTTTACATGGCATCCAAGGACTACGGCAGTTGCAGGCTGCTCCGGAGCATTATTAGCGGCGGCAATCATGCGTATTGTAAGGAATCCTGCAAATCCTATACCAAATACCAGCAAAACTGAAATGAAGCTTACAATAAGCCTTCCGGGCAAATTGCCCCAGAGACATTTAATAAAGCTCCATAACCTGCGATTGAATATTGTTGCAAGCAGAAGCAGTATAGAAGCAATTATTCCGGCAATATTTCCGGCATTTATTATATTTAGGAAAACAGGTATAATAAATACTGCAAGCAGCAGTACTTCACAAAAGATAACTATAATCTTTGGTATTGACATATTATTTCTCCTCATTTTGAATTTCCAAATTGCATTTGAAGCTTTATAAAATCTTCCGCTATTTTTTCGGCTTCGTCATAAGAGGAAAGCTGATAGCATCTTGCACGGAATGACGCCGCACCGTAGCAGCCTGTCATATACCATGCGGCGTGTTTTCTTGCATCACGTATTGCGATTTCCGGAGGCTTGCCAAAACTGTGCTTTAAAATAAGCCTTATGTGATAAAGCATAGTTTCCATGCGGCTTTCAAGCGTTGGCGGCGTATAAGGAATGTCATTCATAATAGAATTTATCTCACGGAATACAAATGGGTTTCCATAGCTTCCTCTGCCTATCATTACAAGATCGCAGTCTGTTTCATCATACATTTTCTTACATGAAGCATAATCCGTAACATCACCATTACCTATAACAGGAATGGAAACAGCCTGTTTTACCTGATGTATAACGTTCCAGTCAGCGTTTCCGCTGTACATTTGCATTTTTGTTCGTCCGTGTATTGCTATAGCAGAAGCTCCGGCATTTTCCATAGCCTTTGCAAATTCTACGGCATTTATGCTGTCACTGTCCCAGCCGGAGCTGAATTTCACCGTTACAGGAATACCTGAGGCTTTCACAGCAGCTTCTGTGATTTTTGCTGCAAGGTAAATATTTTTCATTAGTGCAGAGCCTGCCCCTGTATTTACGACCTTGGGAACAGGGCAGCCCATGTTTATATCTATCCAATCAGGTTCAAACCTTTGCACCATAGTAACAGCCTTAGCCATAAAATCAGGTTCGCTTCCGAAAAGCTGTAAGCCCATAGGGCGTTCTTCGGGCAGAATAGTGCAAAGTCCGGCAGTTTTCTTATCACCATAGCAAAGACCTTTTGCTGATATCATTTCACTTACAAGAGCAGCTGCGCCATATTCCTTGCAGAGAATACGGTAAGCACGGTCGGCAACCCCTGCCATAGGTGCAAGAGCAGCTGTTTTTGGGATAATATTTTTGCCTATTGTGATGTTTTCCATGTAAAAGCTCCTTGTTTTTGCGATTGACCATATTATAGCATATTTTATATATTTTGGCAAGTGCAATTATTTTTGCGCTTTTTTTATTACACATAAATGCTTCTTTATAATACTGTATTCTTAAATCCGCCCGAATTTACATTTTGTTAAAAAAAAAAAAAAAAAAAATTAAAAAAATAAATAATAAAATCAAAATTAAAAAAGGCAAGAAACATGATTTGTGTATATACAAGTGTATTGCAGGATGTCGCGGTTATACACATAGCTTCATTGTCTGGACTGAATTTAGGAGGATAAAACGGTATGAAAATGAGGAAAATGCTTGCATTTGTTGCGGTGCTTGCTATGGCAGGGGCAACTGGGGTAAATGCCTTTGCAGAGGAAGCTGTAACAGAAACTTCTGCTGAACTTGCAGCTGAGGCGCAAACAGAAACTGTGACGGAGGCTGAAGCGGGGACTTCAGCGGCAGAAACTTTAATGGGGACTGAAACTGATAATAATGGGGAAAATGCGGCTGTCGAAGGGATTATTGAGGAAGATGTAATTACAAAGGCTTATGATGCTGATTTTACTATTGGTGAAGATAGTTTCTTCACTAAGATAGACAGCTACTACATTGTTATTTATAAGATAACCGATAAAGATAGTGCTGTTCAGGTCGGCAAGATAGAATTAGATAGTTTGATAAATTACGTTGATCATTATGAAGTTTATGGGAATCAGTTAGTTGTTGTCTGCTATGCAGATGATGGCGCAATTGCTACTGTTGATTATTATTATGATTCCGCAACAGGTGAATTTCATTATGTAAAAGATACAGATAATGTAGAATATGATAAAAGAAAACAGCAGTTTGAGTTAAACGGAGTTTCTTTTATTGCGGAGCTTTTGAATGTCGAAACTACGGAAAATGGGCTAACGTTAGAATTATCGGTTTATTTTGAGGATGGTACAGCTACTAATCTTCAAAATGTGCAAGTTAATAAGGACGTTATGGCAGGTGACCTTGCGGGAGAGGCATTTACATACAATGTAAATAATTACTTTACTGTCTCCGGCGACAATCTCATAGTTTACCATGAAGACAAAATGAATGCAAACAGGACATCTACAACTTATATCTTTAATAAAGCTACTAGCAGCTTTATTGAATCGGGAACAGATTCTGACAGCAGCGGAAATACTGTAACAGATAGTGCAGCAGGCAGTACAGCAAACAGCACTGCAAACTCACCGTCAACAGGTGATACAATGTCAATTCCGGCAGCAGCGGGTTCTGCAGCTGTTGTTCTTGGCGCTGTTATCTATGTTTCCAGGAAAAGAAGATAATCCTTTTTCAATTCCTTTCAATAAAAAATCAAGGGCTGCCAAATTAAAGCAGTCCTTGTTTTTATTTAAATCACTTTTTAAAATACTTAAAGGTAAAACGAAAACCGGCTCACTTTTGCGTGAACCGGTTTGTTGCTTTTAATAGAATGAATTACTTATTCAGCTTAGCCTCGATTTTATCAAGTTCAGCGTACAGTTCAGCCGGAATACGACCGCCCTTAGCAGCAATATCATCATTGTAGTATCTGCGCATTTCAGCAATTTCCTTAGTCCACAGATCCTTATCAACAGCAAGGAGCTTGTCCATAATTTCAGGAGTAACCTCATCCTCGATGCCTTCAACGTTGATGTCACCCTTCTTAGGCAGATAACCGATAGCAGTTTCCTCAGCGTCAACAGTACCTTCACATCTCTTGATGATC
>CAZINV010000007.1:0-13171 GCA_964540685.1 uncultured Ruminococcus sp. | reverse complement strand
AGCAGGCGGACAAGGTTCCCGTCTTGGCTGCGAACATCCAAAAGGCATGTTCAATATCGGCATTGACCGTGAACTGTATATATATCAGTGCATTTTCAAAAATCTCATTATGGCTGCTGATGAAGCAGGAGCGTTGATTCACCTATTTATAATGACAAGCGAGTCAAATGATACCGAAACCCGTGAATTTTTGGAAGAAAACAAGTTCTTCGGCTACAGTCCGGAATACGTGCACTTCTTTATTCAGGAAATGGCTCCGGTTGTAAATTATGAAGGAAAGGTTCTCATGACCGGACCGGATACTATTGCAATGTCTCCTAACGGCAACGGCGGCTGGTTTTCCTCAATGAACCGTGCCGGCCTTTTGCCTTTTTTAAAAAACGAAGGAATAGAGTGGCTAAATGTATTTGCGGTAGACAATGTCCTCCAAAGAATGGCTGACCCTGTATTTATAGGTGCCGTTATAGACTCAGGCTGCACATCAGGCAGCAAGGTAGTCGCAAAAGCTGATCCAAATGAAAAAGTCGGCGTACTTTGCATGGAAGACGGAAGACCTTCTATAGTGGAATATTATGAAATGACAGAAGAAATGATTTCGCAACGCGAGGCTGACGGCAGCCTTTCCTACAATTATGGCGTTATTCTCAACTATCTTTTCAGAACGGACTGTCTGCTTGCGACCTTGGGCAAAAATCTTCCGCTGCACATGGCTCATAAGGCCGTTGAATATATTGACGAAAACGGTAAAAAGATTACTCCCGATAAGCCGAACGCATATAAGTTCGAGACTCTGGTGCTTGATATGATTCATATGCAGAAATCCTGTTTTGCATATGAGGTAATACGTGAAAAGGAATTTGCGCCTGTCAAGAATAAAAGCGGCATAGATTCAGTAGATACTGCACGTGAGCTTCTGAAAAAAAACGGCGTAAAGCTTTGATTCCGGAGAGAAGATATGTTCCGGCTTGAGCGTGCAATTTTGGTATTGACGGATAAAATTTAATGAAACAAACGGGCTGTTGCAGTTAAAAAATTGCAGCAGCCCTTAATTTTTAAGATTTCATTATAAACTTATAAGCTCATGCCTTGCAAAGCTTCTTTACCTCGTCAAATTCCTCTGTAATCTCAGCCTCAGGCTTCCTTGTGGCAAGAGATACAACTATGATAGCAATCACTGCAACTGCAAACGCAGGCAAAAGCTCGTATACATTCAGGAAACCCAGTCCCCAGTCTGCGCAATTCGGTGCAACAAGATATTTCCATACAAATACCATTACGCCCCCTGATATCATGCCTGCAAGTGCACCCCATCTGTTTGAACGCTTCCAGAAAAGCGCCGCCAATACAACAGGTCCAAAGGTTGCGCCAAAGCCTGCCCATGCAAATGATACAATATCAAATACTGAACTATTCGGATTCCACGCAAATACAACTGCCAAAGCGGCAATTACTATAAGCACGATACGTGCTGAAATCATAGACATGCGATCAGATATTTTCATCTTAAACACGCCCTTAAGAAGATTTTCAGACATACCGGAGGATGCTGTAAGGAGCTGAGAGTCAGCTGTTGACATTGTACAGGCAAGAATACCTGCAAGTACAAGCCCTGCGAATACCGCTGCAATAATGCCGTTTTCACTGAGAAGCTGCGACATTTTTATTATAATACGTTCTGACTGATCGCTTGTTGTCATTGTGTCAACAGTGCCGTTTAATGCCAGAGCGTTGCCTATCAGTCCGATAAATACTGCTATTGCCATTGATATAACTACCCATATAGAAGCTATACGGCGCGAAGTCTTTATTTTTTTGCTGTCCTCAATTGCCATAAAGCGCAGCAAAATATGCGGCATGCCAAAGTAGCCAAGACCCCATGCAAGCGTAGATATTATTGTAAGAACGGAATACGGGTTAGATGAGTTTTCAGTAATATCGTAGGACATTGTAAGTGAAAGATAACCAGGAAGCTCCTTTGCATTATCAATAACTGCGTCAAAACCGCCTGCGATATTTACGCCGAAAATTACAATTACAATAAGAGCAATAGTCATAACAATACTCTGAATAAGATCCGTTGTGCTTGCTGCTAAGAATCCGCCTATACTTGTATAGAGAATTATTACAACAGCGCTGATTATCATCGCAGCGTGATAATCAATATCAAAAAGAGAGTTAAAAAGCTTGCCGCAGGCTGCAAATCCTGACGCTGTATAGGGTACAAAGAATATCAGAATAATCACAGCTGCTATTCCCATAAGAAAATGGCTTTTGTCACGAAAACGGTTCTGGAAAAAGTCAGGTATAGTAATTGCTTCACATTTCTGAGTATATGTACGCAGACGCTTTGCAACTATAAGCCAGTTTACATATGTGCCTATAGCCAGACCTATAGCGGTCCAGCTTGCCTCTGCCGTGCCGCAGAGGAGAGCGACTCCGGGCAGACCCATTAGCAGCCAGCTGCTCATGTCTGACGCTTCTGCACTCATGGCTGTAACGATAGAACCGAGCTTTCTGCCGCCAAGGTAAAAATCGCCTACACTGTTGTTTTTCTTTGAAAACATAATACCGATCACAACCATGCCAATCAAATAGATTCCCATGGTAATCAGCATAGTAATATCATTGCTGTTCATTTTTTAAGCACTCCTTAATTATTATTTTCCCTGTTCCTTTTTCCACTGAAGAAATTCCTCATATGTTCCCTGTCTGTCAAGGCAGCCATCCGGCGTTATCTCAATAATACGATTAGCGGCTGTTTGCAGAATTTCATGGTCATGCGAGGAAAAAAGCACAACTCCTTTAAAATTCACAAGACCGTTATTTACTGCCGTAATACTTTCAAGATCAAGATGATTTGTAGGTCTGTCCAGAATCAATACATTTGAATGAAAAAGCATCATTCTTGAAAACATGCAGCGAACCTTTTCACCTCCTGAAAGGACTTTTACGGGCTTGTAAACGTCATCTCCTGAAAATAACATTCTGCCTAAAAATCCACGAAGAAATGTATCTGTAATGTCGTTCTCAGAATACTGCCTTATCCAATCGAGAATTGAAAGATCGCAGCCGTTAAAAAATTCGGAATTATCCACAGGGAAATATGACCTTGAAGTAGATACTCCCCACTTGACGCTGCCCGAATCCGGTTGTTCCTCTTCCATAAGAATCTTGAAAAGCATGGTTATTGCCTGTTCGCTTTCGCCGATAAATGCAGCCTTATCGGTTCTGCTAAGAGTAAAGCTTACATTGTCAAGAAGCTTTACTCCGTTTACAGTCTTGCATAGATCTGTTACCTGTAAAACATCTTTTCCAAGCTCGCGTTCCATATCAAAACCTATAAAAGGATAGCGTCTGCTTGAAGCAGGCATTTCCTCAATGGCAAGATTTTCAAGGAGCTTTCTTCTGGATGTTGCTTGACGCGATTTGGACTTATTGGCGGAAAATCTTTCAATAAAAGATTTCAGTTCCTTTATCTTTTCTTCCGCCCGTTTATTCTGCTGCTTGATAAGCCGCTGCATCATCTGACTTGATTCATACCAGAATTCATAGTTGCCCACATACATTTTTATTTTAGTATAATCTATATCCACTATATGAGTACAGACATTATTGAGAAAGTGCCGGTCGTGGGATACAACTATAACCGTTCCAAAGTATTCTGACAAAAAATCCTCCAGCCATGCAATAGCATCAACGTCCAAATGGTTAGTAGGCTCGTCCATAAGAATAATATCGGGATTTCCGAAAAGCGCCTGAGCAAGAAGAACTTTCACCTTTTCGCTGCCCGAAAGCTCAGACATCTGATAATACATCAGTTCTTCAGAAAGTCCAAGCCCCTGAATCAGCTTGGAAACATTTGATTCCGCTTCCCAGCCGTCCATTTCAGCAAATTCCGCTTCCAGCTCAGACGCTTTTATTCCGTCCTCCTCTGAAAAATCTTCCTTTTCATAAAGCGCGTTCTTTTCCTGCATAACATCGTAAAGGCGCTGATTGCCCATAATAACAGTATCCAGAACAGTATAAGCGTCATATGCAAAATGATCCTGCCTGAGAACGCTCATACGAAGATTCTTCGGTATAGAAACTTCACCGGAAGTCGGTTTCAGCTCGCCGCAGAGAATTTTCAGAAATGTAGACTTACCTGCACCGTTAGCACCGATAATGCCATAACAATTTCCCGGATTAAACTGCAAATCAACATTTTTAAACAGCATATCGCTGCCGAATTGCAGGCTTACATTTGAAACTGTAATCATAATATTTCCTTTCTTCTTATATTAAATTGCCAAAAAGCACATTCTTGTATATTATATCACATAAGGGGTCAGATTGCAAGGAATTTCTGCCATATTTTAAAAATAACAATTCATTTTGATTTCAGAAAAAAAACTTTTTAGCTTCACAAAGCTATCATACAAATATGAGAGAATATAATCAAAGAAAAATATAGCTGAAAGCAAATAAAATTGGGGAGCATATAGAAAGGAAATGTATTATGGAACATTACACGAACCGTATCGCATGGGCTGTTGCAATGATGCTGTCTGTTTCAGTCTGTATGTCAGGATGCTCAGAAAAAACGGATACAAGTACTAATGCGAGTTCAAATATTCAGGATGACCAGACTTCTTCAGGCAGTCAAAACTCAGATGCGGCTTCCGATGAATCGTCACAAACTGTAACAGCTTCTGCCTTAAAATTCGGTTCCTCACGTGCCGAATATGACGAAGACGATATGTCTTCCGAATATGACAGCTTCGATGCGGAGATTACTCTTAACGGAAACGCTGCAAAAGTTACAGGCAGCACTGAAAATGTAGATATAAACGGCAGCGTTATTACCATCTCAAAAGGCGGTACTTATTATCTGTCCGGAGAGCTTGCAAACGGTCAGCTTAACGTTACAGGCTCTGATAAAGTAAAACTCTATCTGGACGGCGTGTCCATAAAAAATTCAAACGGTTCCGCTATTGTCTGCACAAACGAAAAAAGGACTATAATAACCCTTGCAGAAGGAAGTGAAAATACTCTTGCAGACGGCGGTGACTACACAATCACTGATGAAGATACCGCTGCAGCAGTCTATGCCAAGGATAAGCTTACTATAAACGGCAGCGGCACTTTAACGGTAAACGGCAACACGGCAGACGGCATCATCTCAAAGGATGACCTGAAAATCACAAACGGCACTATAAATGTAACTGCTGAAAATAACGGATTAAAAGGTACTGACTGCGTAGCAATATGCGGCGGAACGCTGAATATTACCGCAGAGAACGATGGCATAAAGTCAACCAAAACTGATAATACAGAAAAAGGCTGGGTTGCTATTGACGGCGGAGAAATAAACATAACAGCAAGCGGAGACGGAATTCAAGCTGAAACCACTCTCGAAATAACAGCGGGGAATCTGAATATCACCACAAACGGCGAAATAGATACAAGCTCTTCAAATGACTTCGGCATGATGCAAGGCGGCTTTGGCGGCGGCGGCATGATGCAAGGCGGCGGCTTTGACGGCAATGAAGATTTCAGCGGTATTAAGCCCGGCCGCTTCGATAACAGCGGCGATTCAGCAGCTACACAGCCTTCTGCTGAAACAACAGAGCCTGCTGCAGAGTCATCCGCAGCAGATACCGCTGATGCAGCTGCAGATAGCGAAGAAAATACTCTTAGCAGCAAGGGTATAAAGTCAGGCGGAGAAATGGCAATTACAGGCGGCAGCATTCAGATAAATTCCACTGACCACTGCGTTCATTCAACCGGCACTTTAAATATATGCGCAGGAAATTTATACCTTTTATCATCTATGGCAAAGGGCATTTCATCTCACGGCGATCTGACTATATCAGGTGATAATACCTCTGTTACTATAGAAAAATGTACTGAAGGCATCGAATCAAAGGCAGTTATGAATATAAACGGCGGAAATATACGTATACTTGATGCTTCCGATGATGGCTTAAACACAGGCGGTACTATGAATTCAGACCATACGCTGAATATAAACGGCGGTACAATATATATAAACGCTGATGCCGATGGAACTGATTCCAACGGCGATACAAATTTCAACGGCGGTCTTCTGATAGTATCAGGTCCTGTAAGCGGCGGTGACGGTTCAATTGACGGCGACGGCACAATGACTCTTAATGGCGGAACTGTATTAGGACTTTCTCAGAACGGCATGATGGAATATCCGGCAGGCTGTATGCTGACAACATCCTTAAACGTTTCCGCAGGCGAAATGATCTCCGTTCTCGATGCAGACGGCAATCTGCTCATAACTATCAAAACACCTAAAGCTGTATCAGATGTAATATATGCAGATGGTACCGGCAATGACATGACTTCATATAAGCTTGTTACAGGCGGTTCATTTGAAGGAACGCTTTGCGAAGACGGCTGGGCAGTATCCGGCGAAATAAGTGATGCCGAAGAATGCTCTTGGAGTATAGCTGAAACAGCCGGCGCAAGCATGATGGGAGGCGGCGGAAAAGAAGGTTTCGGCGCAGGAAAAGGAGGCGGTAACTCCGATATGGAAAACATGACTCCTCCTGACGGATTTGACGGAGAAATGCCCGAAGGAATGGAAGGCATGACACCTCCTGATGATTTTAAAATTGAAGGTACAATTTCCAACAGCTGATGCATTGCGCATTCAGTAAAAATTAAAATTCAGAATCAAAAAAGCAGGAGCTGCGTAAAAACAAATAGCTCCTGCTTCTTTATTTATTATCTTTTACGCTAATCTTTTGCCAGCTTGACAAAGAAGACGTTGCTGCTTTTCATTCAGTTAGCGAGAGATTAGTATTAAATTTAAGAATTATCCGAATCGGATTCTGTAGAATTCTCAGCGTAATCTTCTGCATACACTGAATCAACTCCAAGATACTCCTCCAGTGAAAGACCTGATTCCATCACTTCTTTTGCAACTTCCTTGCCTACATAACGTATATGCCATGGTTCATATTTATAGCCTGTAATGTCTGTCTTATCCTTAGGATACCGGATGATAAAGCCAAATTCTGCACAATGCTGTTCCAGCCATTTAGCCTCTGACGTTTCCGCAAATGTATCATCTATAGAGTTTACATCAATTACAAGACCAGAATGATGCTCTGAAAAGCCCGGACGCGATGAGAACGTGTCAGCCAGCTCTTGCCCATAGACAGCTACATATTCATCATATATTTCTTTCTGCGTTTCATAATCTCTGTACCCTGACGACAGATATATACTTAAATCTTCTTCAGCGGCTGCTGCACAAAGCTCGTCAAAGGCTTCCTGCGTTTCATCTGTAAGACCGCCCGGATAAAATTCTTTATCTACTCCGTAGCTCTTATTTATAATAAGTACTCCGTCAATATAGTACGCTCCGCCTTTTTTCTCCATTTTGCGTACAGTACAGCTTATTTTAGCATTAACAGAAGGGTCAGCTTTAGCAGATATAGTAATATCGCATACTCCAGCAGAAATTCCCTTTATTACACCGTCCTCTGTAATCTCTGCAACCGATGTGTCGCTGCTCTCCCACAAAATATCCTCAGCAGTAGCGGCGCCTGTAGTTGACATACTTATCTGAACAGGAACTGTATCGCCTTCAATAACAGCTGTAAAAGTATTAAGCGGTGTTATTTCCACAATATTGCATTTTTCCGAAGTACCGTCAATAATATTGCCGTTTTTATCTGTCTGTACAGCTGATACAGGCTGATTATTTGCAGTTGAATCCCGTTTCATCTTTATGCTGTTTACAATAAGCCCTGCCGACAGCCCTACAACAAATACAACAGAAATACCTATAGCTGTACGCAGTATGCGTGAGTTTCTTCTTGCTCTGCGTCTGCGTTCCGCAGCCGTTTCTTTTGGGCGCTCAGGATTGAAGTATCCTTCCTGCTCCTCTGTTACCTTTTCGTATTTGCCGGTCTTTCTGAGTATCTCGCTTGCCTTTGGAGCTTTTGGTTCATCTAATATTTCTGATGCATCGGGGATTTTTTCATACTTGCCTCTTGTAATTGTTTGCGGATTTTCTGATGCTGTAATCTCCGGCGCGGATTCAGGCTCATGTCTGAGCATTTCCTCTATATCATTATTTTTAAGCTCCTCAGAAGCTGTCTCTTTATTATGCAAAGTTCCGCCTGCAGCCGCATCAGCAGGCTGCTCTTCTGCTGTGGCGTTATTGGCAGGAGCAGTAAATTCATCTGCACGCATTGCCTCATCGTCAAAACCGCGCTGTACTTTTTCTGCTTTTCTTGAAGGGTCATGAATCGCACTCTCATGGCGAAGCATTTCGGTTATTTCTTTTTCTTCCTCGTCTTTTTCAGAATCAACTGCACCAAGCTCGCGGGCAAGAAGCTTCTGAAATTCTTCAAACTCCTTTTCTGACATATTTCTGCTTTCCATAATAGAAAACCTCCGTTTATTATCGCTTTCCTCTAAAAAGCTTTTCATCAACATATGTGTATAATCCGATATTATATTATCATACCATATATTTTGCCCGCTGTCCACGAATTTTTAAGGATTATTTTGAAATATTTTATTGCTAAACCGTGTCTTATTGTAATATTATTAAAATTTCTCTATGCTTTGTAGAAAGCAGACAAAATTTAATAAAACAAGTGATAAAGTTCTTGCAATTATAAATTGTATATGTTATAATAATAATAAGTGCAGGAAACTTTTCTGCAGTCCGTAATAATTAAATTAGGGCAGCAGCACATAATTTCAATGGGCGCTGCCTTAAAAAGGAAGGAAGAAAAATATGAAAAAATTGACCCAAAAAGCAGCTTTTCTAACTGCGGCGGTTCTTTTATTTGGCGCTGTTACTGTACCAAATACACTGTCAGGCAGTACAGCTGATGCTGCTTCGGCAAGCATTGAAGATCAAATGGAAGTCGGAACCATAAACATTGGCGGAGGCGGATTTGTATCCGGCATTGTTACAGGTCAAAAGGAAATGTATCTCAGAACAGACGTTGGCGGCGCTTATAAGTATAACTACGACGAGCAGAAATGGGAACAGCTCTTCGACTTTATCAATGAAGATGACAGGGGCTTTTTAAGCGTTAAGGGCGTGGCTATCGATCCAACAGATGATAATACCGCTTATTTTCTGTGCGGATGCGCTTATTTTTCTGATGCAAGAACAGCAATTTTCAAAACTACAGACGGCGGCGAAACATTTACAGAATACGATGTAACGGATCTTATTCAGGTTCACGGCAACGGTGACGGCCGTGAGTGTATCGAGCCTATAGCAGTTGACCCTGACAATCCGGATACAATATATGCAGGCGGCGATGTTTATGCCGGCACATCAGCTCTTATCAAGTCAACTGACGGAGGCGAAACATGGGAAGCTGTAGATGGCTACGCAGACGCAATGCCGTATCCGTATACTGTGAAATGGCCGAACTGGACAGATCATCAGGTAAAAGCTATTACAACAAGCAGCGAACAGGGATATGCCCAGCAAAACGGTATCGGCTGTATTCTTATTGAAGACGGAAAGGTTTATGTTGGAACATCTGTTAAAGGCGAAACAAATATCCACGTTGCAAATGTCAGCGATGATAAATTCGCTCCCCTCAGCAATGATCTGCCTACAGAAAACTATCCATGCTCGATTACAAGCGATCATAACGGCAATATCTTCTTCACATACATTGCCGGACTTGCTTTTTCCGGTTCAGCAGGCGGTGCTTATAAGTATAATACGGCAAGCGGCACAGTTACGGATATTTCCCCAAGCGGCAGTGCAATTGGTGTTATAACTGCTGACAAGACTGATCCTGATAAGCTTTTGGCAAGAACCTGCGGCATATGGTCAGATCAGTGGTATGAAGAAGAATGGACAGAAGGCTCCATAGCATGGGGCGACTATTTCTACCGCTCAACTGACGGAGGCGCAACATGGGAGAATATCACTCCCGGTCAGGGCGAAACAATTTATGATGAAAACGGCTCGCATAAAGTATTTACCTCCAATCCTATAGACACAAACGGTTACGATTGGGTATACGGCAAGGCTTGCCACTGGGGCAGCGGAATACTGATTGATCCAAGAAACCCTGATAAGATCTGGATGACTTCCGGCAACGGCGTATTTGCATGTGACAATGCATGGGATGAAACCGGAGTTCAGTTCTACTTTAATCCAAAAGGCGTGGAAGAAGTTGTTGCCCTTGATATGGTAAGCGTTCCCGGAGGAAATGTTTACTCTGCAATCGGCGACTACGACGGATATATTCATTCTGACGTTAACGAAATAGGCATTCAGTACACTCCAAATATGGGTTCGACAAATGCCATTGCATACTGCCCTCAGAATCCGGATGTAATGATACGCTGCTCTGAAAATGAAAGCACATCATATTATACACTTGACGGCGGCAGCACATGGATAGAAACAAGCAGTGCCGCAGGAGGCAAAGCCGCTATAACGCAGCTTGAGGATGGAGGATACCGTTTCTTCAAAAGCTCCAGCGACTCTACATCTGTATCCTATTCAGATGACTATGGCGCAAGCTGGAACACCTGCACCGGTTTTGAAACTGCATATGGCTCTAAGCCTACATTTATGCAGGTAGAACCTAATGATCCAAGCATTGTATATGCTTATGCGACATACTACAACTCTTCATGGTACTATTCAAAGAGCGCACCGGATATTTCAGATGCTGCATATCAGCTTTACGTAAGCACAGATTACGGCGCAACATTTACAAAGATGGCTGATGTTTGTATGTATGATCAATGCGACAGCGCAGGCAGAATCGCTTATCTGGGTGAAGGCGAGCTTGTACTGGGCGCAGGCTGGTACGGCGCTTACCATGTAACAGATTACGGCAAGACCATAGAAAAGCTTGACAGCGTTTATTACTGCAAGACCATTGGCTATGGTGCTCCTGAAGAAGAAGGCGGAATTAATACACTGTATATGTACGGTCAGCCGGATTCAAGCGATCCCCAGGGAATTTACCGTTCCACCGACGGCGGTGAAACATGGGTTCTTATAAATAAGGATCATCTCTACGGCGGTACCGGCAATGGCAACTTCTTAGTTGGCGATATGAATGAATTTGGTACTGTCTATATGTCAACTGTAGGAGGCGGCATCGTTTATATGTCGCTCAGCAGCGGCACAAATCCTAATCCCGACAAAACCACTACGACGACTGCAGCCACTACAACCTCCACCGCTATTACTACAACTGTCAGTTCTGAATCGACAACTGGCGAAACAACGGCCTCTTCGAATACCACTGCAATTACATCCGGCAATACCGAAACAACGGCAATCGAAACAACGGTCACAACAACAGTGAGCGATGAAATGAATGTACTGTATGGCGATACAAACCTTGATAACCAAGTTACACTGGTTGACCTTGTTTACCTGAATAAAAATTTTGCAGGAAACGGTGTTACATTCAATGCACAGCAGAAAGCAAATGCAGACTGCTTTTATGATGGAATAATAAATGCTTCTGACGCAACATCACTTCTCAAATTCCTTGGCGAAAAGATTAGTGCACTGCCTGAACAAGGAAGCAATGTATAAAATCGCATAAATTTTTAAAGGGGATGTACAGTCATGGATCCAAACACATATATCGGCAAACATATACCGCAAGAAAAGCCCTTGCAAAGCGCAGCTCCGGTTAAAAAAGCAGTGAAATCTCCTGCCCCTGCTGACAACGTCCCTCATGTACGCAGAAAGGCTCCGGCAAAGGGAAAAACCGGCAAATTGTATGTTTCCGGTAAGCGCTTCTTTGGACAGATCCTCATAGACCATTGGGTTCTGCGTATTAATGGCGAACAGCGGGAGCTTCCGTTCGGACAAAACAAGCTATCGCTGGATCTGCCTGCGGGAATGTATCTTGTAACCGCTTACACACCGTATCTCGGTATGCACTGCATGAAAGTTACTTCGGATATAGAGATACGCCCTGGTATGACAACACACATATTCTATAAGACTGTATTCGACATATTTAAAAATGGCGTTATGAAGCATAACATTAATCATTAAATCCTATACAAAAGCAAGCGGCTGCTGTGAATGAAAATCACAGCAGCCGCTTTTAATTCAGTTGATGAGAAATTAGTATTTTGGTACTGCATAGAGGTTTGTTTCCCATGCAGGAATATAAAGCTGATGACGAATATAAATTTCATAATGCGGATTCAGCGTTTTTATTAACAACGGCAAGGTGAAAATATCCTCATTCCGATGATAAAGCGAAACCATAAGCCTTGGGGCATATTTGGCAATAGTTTCTGATGAGCCCCAAAGAGCCTCCCGTTCACAGCCCTCCACATCCATTTTTATAATCGTAGCCGGCTTCCCCTCAAGAATGCTGTCTACTGAACGCGCAGTTACGGCCTGCCCCATTGCAGACACAGCGGACTGCCTGCCTGCCTTTGTAGAAAACGGCACTTCTGTATCGGTACACCATGCAACTGCATTGTAAATGCTTACATAAGGCATTTCCGCCGTGCATTTTCTAAGCTTCTTGAAATTCTTTCGATCCGGTTCTACACCGTACATACGCACATACTTGCCATTTGTATACGACAAGACCTCTTCAATGGTATCTCCGTTGTAAGCGCCCAAATCAATATATGTTTCATTCTGCGTAATTTTTATAATATTGCGGTAAATATCATCCTTTGAAGAGGTTACTTCCATAAGGTACGGTATCTTGCCGCTGATTTTAAAATTGATAATATTGGCATAGACCTTCTGTGAAAAAGAGTCTGCCAGCATATCGTAAACTTGCTGTATTTGCCCTGCGTTTTCAAGACAATAATCATATGTGAACAATCCGCCGCCTGCAACAGGAACGTCCGGCACAAGCAGAGTATGACGCTCTGCAATTTCGAGCAGCTTGTCTACCAATGACTGATAGCCTGCCGCAAACGCAAGTACTATAACAAAATCTTCAACTTGTTCTTCGATTTCGGAAAGCTTCCGAACCTTGTAGCCTGCAAAAGAATGGCCTCTTACAAAATCATCACTGGCGAATATGCCTGCCAGAGGAATATTTTTCTCTCTAAAGACACGCATAATTTTCTCTGCGCCATCGCCCATGCCATAAATAAAAATCGGACGTGTTTCTGCCTTGAGAACATCCCAGACAGTTTGTTTTTCCGTAAT
>CAZINV010000006.1:0-14520 GCA_964540685.1 uncultured Ruminococcus sp. | reverse complement strand
TTTTCGGACTGAACGCGTGAATTTCTTCTGTGAGAATGGCTGCTTTTTCCTTATCGCAGGGAAGAATGCCGAATGTAAGGTCAGCGCCGCTTCCTGCAGCTTCAATAGCCATCATTCTGCCCACTCCTCCGCAGCCTATAAGAAGCACTTTTCCGCTCATGGGATATTTTTCAACGCTTCTGAGGAATCCGTCGCAGTCAGTATTGCAGCCTATGAGCTTTCCGCCGTCATTTATAACGCAGTTAACAGAATTGTATCTTGCTGCGGATTCGCCTATTTCATCAAGCAGAGGTATAATATTCTGCTTATGAGGTATTGTAATGTTAAATCCTTTGAATTGCCTTAGAAATTCGCCCTTAGACGCAATATCCTCAGGAGCTATTTCAACGAGATCGTAGCTTGCTTCTCTGCCTTTAATGGCGAAGAGCCTTTTGTGTATCATAGGGGACATGGAATGACCCAGCGGATAGCCGATAAGTATGTACTTGTTCATTATGCAATTACTCCTTCAAGCGTTGTACAGTTTTCGCAGTTTTTGGCGGTAACGCCTTTTAATGTTTTCTTTACAAGACCGGTGAGAACGTTTTTTGGACCGAATTCCGCAAAATTATCAAAGCCGTCAGACTGCATGGCAGCCAGCTCGGAGGTGAAGCGCACAGGCGATACGATATGCTTAGCAAGAAGAGAGGGCATATCAGAGAAATCAGTAAGCTCTGCTCCAAGTACGTTTGAATAGAATTTTACATTTGGCGCATTAAACTTAACGTCTTTTATTGCTTCATAAAATTCATCAGCGGCAGGCTGCATGAGCTTTGTGTGGAATGCGCTTGCTACAGCCAGAGGAACGGCTCTTGCACGTTTTGATACGGCAGCTTCGGCGGCAGCGGTAACAGCTGCTTTTTCACCGGCAATTACAGTTTGAATTGCGGAATTATAGTTGGCAGGCACAACATATCCTTCAGTTTCCCCGCAAATTTTTTCAACCTCTTCAGCGGAGAGCTTAAGTATCGCGCACATTGCCCCGTCAGTGTTCTGAGCGGCTTTATCCATAGCTGCGGCACGGGCCTTTATAACACGGAAACCGTCTTCGAGAGACAGCATTCCGGACGCTGTCATAGCTGCATATTCGCCAAGCGAATGGCCTGCCACGCCTTCAAATTTGAATCCGCGCTTTTTAGCAGCTTCAAGGCATACGAGAGATGAAGCCATAATTGCAGGCTGTGAATAGATGGTTCTGGAAAGAGTTTCAGCGTCGCTTTCGGCGATTATTTTTTTTAGATTAAAGCCCAGTATCTCAGAAGCGGTATCATAGATAAATCCGAGAGAAGGATCGGCATTTAAAAGATCCATACACATTCCTGTGTACTGTGAACCTTGTCCTGAAAAGAGAGAAATTGTCATAAAAAGTTAAGTCCTTTCTGTTTCTTTATGGGTGAATTGTGCAAAATAGCCATTTGAAATTGTGCAAATTTGTACAAGAAATACGAAACCTTGAAAATTTACATAAAAAAGTACGCTTTATCATTGCAAAAGTCACCTAAATATTGTATAATATAAGAGTGTTTGATTTCCAGCAGAGACGGATTGCCTGACCTCTGCTTTTCTAATCATATCACAAAATTAAAATAAACACAATAGGAACGGAGGAATTTTTCCATGGGTCTTCACATTTTAGGGACAGGCGGTTTTATGCCTGAGGGAAAGCTTGCCAATGAAGACTTTACCCGATTTATTGAAACAAATGACGAATGGATTCGTACACGTACAGGAATAAAGGAGAGACGTATTGCAACGGGAGAGCCTACATGGTATATGGGTGCGCAGGCAGCGAAATCCGCTATTGAATGCGCAAATATCGATCCTGCTGAAATAGCGCTTATCATTGATACCACTATTACACCGGATTACTGTACGCCGTCTATGTCGTGCATTATACAGCGTGAAACCGGTGCGGTCAATGCAGCTTGCTTTGATATGAATGCTGCCTGCTCCGGATTTGTGTATGCTATGGATATGGCGCACCGTTTTCTTAAAACGGAGCCTTCCGCAAAATATGCATTGGTAATTGCCAATGAACAGCTTTCACGCATTACAAATTATGAAGACCGTTCTTCGTGTATTCTGTTTGGAGACGGCGCGGCAGCGGCAGTTGTTGAATATAATAAAGACGCGCTTTATTCAAGCTATATTGGCGCTGACGGTACAGGCGCCAAGGCTCTGTTTGCCAAGAGCGCTCTTCCAAGATCGCCGTTTGTTGACGAAGAAAAGGAAGCGCGCCAGTGGCACGACTTTGATCCTGCCCCTGAAGGACGTTATGCTCACGGCATGAAGCAGGACGGCAAAGAGGTTTATCGTTTTGCAATACACGCAATGCCTAAAGCCGCAGCGGCTGCTGCCGATAAAATAGGCTTTGATCTTGAGAAAATCGACAAAATAATACCTCATCAGGCTAATATTCGTATTATTGAAACGGCAATGAAAAATATGAAGCTGCCTATGGAAAAAGCCGTTGTAAACATTGCAAAGCACGGAAATACATCCAGTGCATCTATACCGATTGCATTTGATGAAGCGGTTCGCAGCGGTGAAATAAAGCGCGGGGACAAGATATGCTTTGTCGGGTTCGGCGCAGGTCTTACCTATGCGGCAATTATAATGGAATACTAATTAGTTCATCTATTTCATCGTAAAGTATCCGGTATCGGAGAAAGGAAAAATATTATGAAAACAAGAATCACCGAACTGCTTGGGTGCCGGTATCCTCTGCTTCAGGGCGGTATGGCATGGGTAGCAGAAAGCACGCTTGCATCGGCAGTTACGAATGCAGGAGGCTGCGGAATTATTGCAGGCGGCAGTGCGCCTATTGATTATCTTAGAGAGCAGATCAGAATATGCCGATCCAAAGTAGGCGGCAAGCCTTTTGGCGTAAATATTATGCTTATGAGTCCCAATGCTGAGGAACTGGCGCAGCTGGTTATTGACGAAAATGTTCCTTTTATAACAACAGGCGCCGGAAATCCAGGGAAGTATATGGAAAGCTGGAAGGCGGCAGGAATAAAGGTTATACCGGTAGTTCCGTCGGTAGCTCTTGCAAGACGCATGGAGCGCAGCGGTGCGGACGCGGTAATCGCAGAGGGCACTGAATCAGGCGGACATATAGGCATGAATACGACAATGTGTCTTGTTCCCCAGGTAGTTGACGCTGTTGAGATACCTGTTATTGCGGCAGGCGGCATCGCGGACGGCAGAGGAGTTGCGGCTTCATTTATGCTTGGCGCTGAGGGCGTACAGGCAGGCACGCGCTTCCTTGCTACAGAGGAATGTCAGATTCATGATAACTACAAAAATCTTGTTGTAAAGGCGAAGGATACGGACAATCAGATTACAGGATTTTATTCCGGAAGTCCGTGTCGCAGCGTAAAGACAAAATATACAAAGAAGCTTCAGGAGATGGAGAAGAACGCTGCGCCTCCGGAAGATTTTGAAGCGCTTACAGTGGGTTCGCTCCGCAAGGCTGCCGTTGACGGAAACATTGACGAAGGCTCATTTCTTTGCGGACTTATTGCAGGTATGATAAAGGATATTCGTCCATGCAAGGATGTAATTGAAGATATGATGTCGCAAGCTGAAAAGCTTCTGGGCAGATAACTTGAAAGGAGAAATTAAAATGGCTACAGCACTTATAACAGGAGCTTCTCAGGGAATCGGCGCTTGTATAGCGGAACGTCTTGCTAAGGACGGCTACGATATTGCTGTCAATCATTTTCCGAGTGACAATGATAAGGCAAATGCAGAAAAAGTTGCGGAGATTTGCCGCAGTTTTGGCGTAAAGGCAGAGCTTTTTGCAGCGAACGTTGCGGATTACGCTCAGTGTGAAGAAATGGTAAAGTCAGTTAAGAGTGCTTTCGGCGGCATTGACGCTCTGGTAAACAATGCGGGAATTACAAAGGACGGACTGCTGCTCAGAATGTCAGAAGCGCAGTATGACGCAGTTATTGCAGTAAATCAGAAGAGCGTATTTAATATGATAAAGCTTGTAGGCGGAGTTATGCTTCGTCAGAAGCACGGAAGAATTGTAAGCCTTGCATCTGTTGCAGGTCTTTACGGAAATCCCGGACAGATGAATTATTCCGCTTCCAAGGCTGCTATTGTGGGAATGACAAAGACTGCCGCTAAAGAGCTTGGCTCCAGGGGAATTACGGTAAACGCTGTTGCTCCGGGATTTATTAAAACTCCCATGACCGATGCCCTTACAGATGAACAGAGAGAGAAGATGCTTGGTCTTGTTGCAATGGGACGCTACGGCAAACCGGAAGAAATTGCAAGCGTTGTTTCATTTCTTTGCTCGGATGACGCAAGCTATGTAACCGCTCAGACTATTGAAATATCCGGCGGTCTTATGATGTAGCAAACAGGCATGAATATACATTCATTAAAACAGAAAGGAGTCTGCTGTAATTCTACGGCGGAAAATAAAATTTATGAGAAGAGTAGTTATTACGGGTATGGGTACTGTAAATCCTCTTGGCTGTGATATAGAAAGCTTCTGGAATAACGTTAAATCCGGAAAACTCGGTATCTCCAAAATTGACAGCTTTGACACAACGGAAGTAGGCGTAAGTGTTGCAGGTATTGTGCGCGATTTTGACCCTTCAATTTACTTTGATAAAAAGGACATTCGTCACATGGAACGTTTTACACAGTTTGCGGCTGCATCTGCGAAACAGGCTGTCAGCGACTGCGGAAGCGATATGAAGGATCTTGATGTGTACCGCTGCGGTGTTATTATAGGCTGCGGTATCGGCGGATTGGAAATGACTCAGAGTGAGCATAAGAAGTATCTTGAAAAAGGTCCTAACAGAATTTCGCCGTTTTTTGTACCTATGATGATTTCCAATATGGCGGCAGGTGAAATTGCTATGAAGACAGGTTTTCGCGGCGATAACTTTGCCACTGTTACAGCCTGCGCTTCTTCAACTCATGCTATTGGCGAGGCTTTTCGCAAGATAAAAGACGGCTATCTTGACGCTTGTCTCTGCGGCGGTACTGAATCTACGATAACAGAGTTCACAATAGGCGGCTTTAAAACAATGAAAGCTCTTACACGTGAAGCGGATCCTGTAAAGGCATCCATACCATTTGATAAAAACCGCAGCGGCTTTGTGCTTAGCGAAGGATCGGGCGTTCTTATGCTTGAAGAATACGAACACGCAAAAGCAAGAGGAGCCAGGATATATTGTGAAATTGCCGGATATGGCGCAACTTGTGACGCATACCATATGACATCTCCGTCACCTGACTGCGAAGCAGCGGCAAGGGCTATGAAAAACGCTTATGAAGAAGCAGGACTTGCTCCTGAGGATATTACCTATATCAATGCTCACGGAACGTCTACAGGTCTTAATGATAAGTATGAGACGCATGCGATAAAGATTGCTCTTGGCGATGAAAACGCACGTAAGGTAAAGATAAATTCCACAAAGTCCATGACAGGGCATATGCTTGGCGGTACAGGCGCTGTTGAAGCTATTGTTTCAGCGCTTTCTATTAAGAACAGCTTCATTCATCAGACTATCGGATATACAACTCCTGATGAGGAATGCGACCTTGATTACTGTACCGGCGGATCTGTAGAAATGCCTGTAAAGGCTGCCCTTTCAAATTCTCTTGGCTTTGGCGGACACAATGCTACACTTTGCTTCAAGAAAATTGAAGATTAAAGGAGATTATAAATGTATACTATTGAAGAAATCAAAGAACTGGTCAAAGCCGTCTCCGAGTATAAGCTTGAAAAAATCAAGATAAAAACAGATGACGGCGAACTGGTCATTGCGGGAGCACGTTCGCACGAGACGCAGATCATGCAGATGCCGGGATATGCTTCGCAGACTGCCATGCCCTGTATTCCGGCAGATCAGGAAGCAGCACCGGCACAGAGGGAAGAAGTCAAAGCAGTGCCTTCCGAAGCATCCGTAAAGGAAGAATGTCCTGCCGGAAATATTGTGAAAGCTCCTATTGTCGGAACATTTTACGCATCAGCTTCACCTGATGATCCGCCTTATGTAAAGGCAGGCGACACAGTAAAAAAAGGCGATGTATTGATGATAATTGAATCAATGAAGCTTATGAATGAGGTTACAAGCGATTTTAACGGCGTTGTAGAGGAGATATTTGTTACAAACGGCGAAGCAGTAGAATACGATCAGCCGCTTATGCGTATTTGCTGAAACGAACAGGAGGTTTAGCATATGGCAGATGTTTTGATGAACAGAGAACAGATCATGGAGGTTATACCTCATCGCGATCCGTTCCTGCTTATAGACGAAGTTCTTGAAATGGAGGAAGGGAAGCGCGTTGCCGCACGTAAATATATTAAGGAGGATGACTATTGGTTCAAAGGTCATTTCCCGGAAAAGCCTGTAACTCCCGGTGTCCTCATGATTGAAATGCTGGCTCAGGCAGGTGCGGTATGTATTCTTTCACAGCCTGAATTTAAAGGAAAAATCGCGCTTTTTGCAGGTATTGACAAGGCGAAATTCCGCCGTCAGGTGGTTCCGGGGGACGTTCTTGACCTTGAAGTTGAGATTATCAGTCAGCGGGGACCTATTGGCGTAGGCAAGGCAGTCGCTTCCGTTGGCGGACAGAAAGCTGTTACCTGTGAAATAAAGTTTGCAGTGGAAAAGTAAGGAAGCAGTGGTTATGAGTTTCAGTAAAGTTTTAATTGCCAATCGAGGCGAAATCGCAGTGAGAATAATACGCGCCTGCCGTGAACTTGGATTTCATTGCGTAACAGTTTATTCTACTGCCGACAGATCTGCGCTTCATTCAAAAATAGCAGACGAATCTGTATGTATAGGACCTGCTGCAACAAAGGACAGCTATCTTAATATGAAAGCTTTGATTGCCGCATGTGAAAATACAGGGGCTGATGCAATTCATCCGGGTTTTGGATTTTTATCGGAAAGCGCTGAATTTGCGGAGCTTTGCAGAGAACACGGAATAACCTTTATAGGGCCGTCTCCCGAATCTATTTCTATGCTTGGAGATAAGGCGCATGCAAAGGAAACCATGAAGGCTGCCGGAGTTCCGGTTATACCCGGCTCGGAAGGCATTGTGTCATCCATTGAAGAGGCAAAGAAAATTGCTGCGGAAATCGGCTATCCTGTGCTTGTAAAAGCTTCGGCAGGAGGCGGCGGCAGAGGCATAAGAAGAGCCGACAGCGAGGATCAGCTGGAAAAACAGATTGCACTGGCAAAAGATGAAGCAGGAAAATTCTTCGGCAATGACGAGGTTTACCTTGAAAAGCTTATAGTAGGGCCTCATCATGTGGAAATACAGATTTTAGCGGATTCATTCGGCAACACCGTTGCCCTTGGCGAACGCGACTGCAGTATGCAGAGGCGTAACCAAAAGGTTTTGGAGGAAAGTCCCAGTCCGCTTATGACAGATGATTTGCGTCAGCGAATGCAGGAAGCTGCCGTAAAGGCGGCAAAAGCAGCAGGATACTGTAACGCGGGTACAATAGAATTTCTCGTAGATCGTGATAGAAATTATTACTTTATGGAAATGAATACACGTATTCAGGTAGAACATCCTGTAACAGAATTTGTAACAGGCATTGATCTTGTGCAGATGCAGCTGAAAATTGCTCAGGGAGAAAAACTTCCGTTTAAGCAGGATGACATAAAGCTTACGGGTCATTCTATTGAGTGCCGAATAAATGCCGAAAACCCTGAACTTGATTTCCGTCCGTCTCCGGGCACAATACGTTCTCTTTACATTCCGGGAGGCCCCGGAGTTAGAATTGACAGCGCAGTATATCAGGGCTATTCCATTCCGCCTTATTATGATTCAATGATTGCGAAGCTCATAGTTCACGCCCCTACAAGACGTCAGGCTATTATGAAAATGCGTCTGGCGCTTTCAGAGTTTATTGTGGAAGGCATTGATACGAATATAGACTTTCAGCTGAAGCTGCTGAAGAATCAGAAATTTGAAGACGGCGACTATGACAACGCCTTTCTGATGTCCTATTTGGAGCAGCTGAAAAAATCATAACGAAGAAAGCAGACTGCTTATGGCAGCTGTAATATGGTGATGCGATATGTTAGAAGATTTGTTTAAAACGGTTACAAAGCGTTTTAACGGTGACGATCAGGATTCCGCAGTTCCTATGTTTAAATGTCCTCGCTGCGGAGCATCTGTTACTAAAAAGAAAATGGCGGAATTTGGAAAAGTCTGCCCGAACTGTCAGTATCATGCCAGACTGACTGCCGCAGAAAGAATATCAATAACTGCCGATGCAGGCTCTTTTGAGGAATTTGATAAAAACCTTTGCAGTGCGGATCCGCTGGAATTTCCGGGTTATGCTCAGAAGGTAAAAGATTTGCAGCAGCAAACGGGCATGAATGACGCTGTAGTTACAGGTATGTGTACTATAAAGGGCAGCCGTACTGTACTTATAGTTATGGATTCCAATTTTATGATGGCTTCAATGGGCAGTGCTGCCGGTGAAAAAATAACGCGTGCCTTTGAATATGCAGCTGAAAATAAACTGCCTGTAATTGCGTTTACTGCGTCAGGCGGTGCAAGAATGCAGGAAGGTATAATTTCTCTTATGCAGATGGCTAAAACTTCAGCTGCCGTACAGAGGCACAATGAAGCAGGCCAGCTGTACATAACAGTAATGACAGACCCGACCACAGGCGGCGTAACTGCGTCTTTTGCATCTCTTGGAGATATTATAATAGCAGAACCTAAGGTTCTTATTGGTTTTGCCGGCAGACGCGTTATTGAAGGTACTATAAAGCAGCATTTGCCTGATGACTTTCAGCTTGCGGAATTTCAGATGGAGCACGGTTATGTAGACATGATTGTAAATAGAAAGAAGATGCGCAGCGTGCTGTCACATTTGCTTAAGCTTCACGGTTACGATCCGGAGCCGAAGAAACAGGAGGTGTAATTCACATGGGGAAAAATAATACAAGAACGGCATGGGAGCGCCAGCTGCTTGTACGTGACAAGACACGTCCCGCTATACGTGATTATCTTCCTCTTATATTTCAGGATTTCTATGAGCTTCACGGCGACAGAGGAGTACGTGATGACGGGGCTATACTTGGCGGAATAGGAAGGCTTGCCGGCAGACCTGTAACTGTTATTGCGGAGGTAAAAGGGCGGAACATAGAAGAAAACAAGGCGTCAAATTTTGCCATGCCTCATCCTGAGGGCTATCGAAAGGCGCTGAGGCTTGCAAAACAGGCTGAGAAATTTCACCGGCCTGTTATCTGCTTCATAGATACACCGGGAGCATTCTGCGGAATAGAAGCCGAGAAGCGCGGACAGGGCGAAGCTATTGCAAGGAATCTTGCGGAATTTATGTCGTTGAGAACGCCTGTCATTTCTATTGTGCTTGGAGAAGGAGGAAGCGGAGGAGCGCTTGCGCTTGGCGTGTGCGATGCGCTGGCAATGCTTGAAAACGCTCTTTACTCGGTAATATCGCCGAGAGGAGCGGCATCTATTCTTTGGAAAGACGCGTCAAGAGAGCAGGAAGCATGTGAAGTTTTGCATATAACGGCTGAGGATATGGTAAAGTTCGGAGTAGCAGAAACGATAATTTCCGAGTCGGATACAGATGCAGTCAACGATTTAGACAAAATTTCGGAAAATATTAAAGAATATTTGTTGGATATTGTCCCCAAAAAATGCGAAAAAGATATTGACCTTTTGCTAAAAGAAAGGTATACTAAGTTTAGGAAAATCGGTGTGTTTACAGAAACATGCTGATTATATAAATCCGTGATTCATATAAATGGATCAAATAAAATATATGGAGGAAATTTGAAATGACATTTGACAAGATTAAGGAACTTATTGTAGACCAGCTGGATGTTGAAGAGGACAAGGTAACAATGGAAGCAAACATTCAGGATGATCTGGGAGCTGATTCTTTGGATATTGTTGACCTTGTGATGTCTGTTGAAGATGAATTTGAGGTCAAGATCGAAGATGATGATGTTGAAAGCATCAAGACCGTTGGCGATATAGTACATTACATCGACAATGCTGTTGAATAATATTTATCAAAATTTAAGCGGGCGTAATAGCTGCTGCATATTTTGCGGCGGCTATTTTTATGTCAGATGCTGCTTTGACAATAGACAATGGCGTTCAGCGTAAAAAAGGGACTTCAAAAGAAGTCCCTTTTTTCTTATTCAGTTATACCGTTTAAAAGCTTGGCAGCACGGAGAGTATTTTTCATAAGCATTGTTATTGTCATAGGACCGACGCCGCCGGGAACCGGAGTGATGAAGCTTGCTTTCGGCTCAACATTTTCATAATCCACATCACCGCAAAGCTTGTTTGATTCATCTCTGTTGATTCCCACGTCAATGACAACCGCACCTTCTTTTACCATATCGGCAGTTATAAATTTGGGCTTTCCTATTGCAACTACCAGAATATCAGCCTCAGAGCAAATTTCTTTAAGATTCTTTGTTCTGGAATGACAGATAGTAACAGTTCCGTTTCTCTGAAGAAGAAGCATTGACATAGGTTTGCCCACTATATTGCTTCTTCCAACAACAACACAGTTCTTTCCGGTTATTTCTATTCCTGCCCAGTCCAGCAGTTCCATAACTCCCGCCGGTGTGCATGGGAGAAAATTGTAGCTGCCTATCATGATTTTCCCCACATTGAGAGGATGGAATGCGTCCACATCTTTTTCAGGAGTAATTGTATAAAGTACAGACTGCTCGTCAAGATGGTCAGGCAGCGGAAGCTGTACCAGAATGCCGTGGACCTTTGTGTCCTTATTAAGCACGTTTATAAGGTCAAGAAGCTGCTCCTGAGTTGTGTTTTCGCTTAGCTTATACTCAAATGCATGGAATCCAAGTTCTTCGCATGCCAGCTGCTTGTTGCGCACATAAACCTGGGATGCAGGGTCATTGCCTACAAGAATTACCGCCAGTCCCGGGTGAATACCGCTTGATTCAATAAGAGCTTTAGTTTCTTCTTTCAGTTTTTCACGAACCTCTGCGGATACTGTTTTTCCGCTGATAATCTGTGCCATGATTACTCCTCCTTGTTTTCGTCATTATCAACTGCTTCATTGTTTTCGTCATCATCATCATCAGTTTCCGCTGCAGAAGCCGGTGAATCGGTTTCAGTGTTTTTGTTTTTGTTTTTGCTTTTTCTCTTAAGCTTTTCTTCCTCAGCTCTGCGGAGAAGTTCCTTTGAATGTTCGGTATTGCAATATAGAATATAATCAGAGCCCATCCGCTTTACTTTCGAACCTATAACGATAAGCAAAATAACCGATACCGCAGTGCATACTATGGCAAGCGCCTGTGATATACGCACATTTCCTATTACAAGGCTGTCTGTGCGCAGTCCCTCTATAAATGATCTGCCAAGACCGTACCATGCAGTGTACATGAGAAAAATCTGTCCGTCAAATTTACGCATTTTCCGTGATACTATTGCAAGAATGATAAATCCTATAAGACACCATACTGATTCATACAGAAAGCACGGGTGAACAGGCAGGTCAGGATCAAGCTCTACCTGCAGGTTGTTGTAGCAGTTGGTATTTATGTACCCGGAGGAGATCCAGCTCTGGATTCTTCCTCCTGTCATACCAAAAATCGAGTCTGTATTTTTGCCGAATGCCTCCTGATTGAAGAAGTTTCCCCATCTTCCAATACACTGACCGATAAGGAAGCCCTGACCGACAATATCAAGGAGCGGCAGCAGGCGTACCTTCCGGATTTTAGCTATTATTCCTCCTACAAGTATAGCGCCGATTATTCCGCCGTAAATTGCGAGTCCGCCGAGACGCAGGTTGAAAATGCTTGAAATATTGTCTTTATATGAATCCCATTCGAGAATTACATAATAAAGCCGTGCGCCTATGATGCCTCCTACAATGCCGCCTATAACAGCATCAATGGCGCGGTCGGGATCTATGCCGTAGCGTTTCATCTGAGGAAAACAGTAAATTATTGCAAGAATCATTCCGATAGTAATGATAAGCCCGTACCATTGTATATTAAATCCAAATATTGTAAAAGCCGTGGGGTCAGCGTCAAAAATCAGACCAAGCTTCGGAAATGCTATTTGGCTGCTTTCCAGATTTAAATATTCTTCACTCATTCTTTCAATTCACCTTTCATATTTTCCGGAGAATCATTTGTGATAATTGACAGTGTGCTGAGTTCAGGATTAATTTCTTCACGAATGAATCTGTTTACATCGTCGATTGTCATTTTTGACAGCAGTTCTATTGTTTCAAAGGGAACGCCGCCGCTCATATGGGCATTCATCATTATATTGGCTACAGCGGATACATCGTTTGTATTCATTATCATTTCTCCGTAAAGAGCTCTGCGGACTTCTTCAAAAAGTTCAGGGTCAAGACCTGTTTCCTTGGCTTTATAAATTGCCTCCGTAATTTTTTCCTTTACAGCGTGAGGGTCTGAGGATTCGCCTTCAAAGATAATAGAATAATAGCCGTCTCCGTTAAACACTTCGCTGGAAAATACGTTATTTATGAGCTTTTCTTCTATCATTGAACGGTAAAGCTCGGATGAAGCGTTTGAAAGAACCTGAATGGCGATATATCCCTCTATCTGAGCTTTTGTACTGCTAAAGCCTGATTTTGGAGCGCATTTTATGCCTATGCAGAATATTGTTGTTCCCACAGCAGCGTATTCAACTGTTTCCGGAGTGACAATTGTCATAGGCTCGTCGGGGAATACGGATTCAAGCTGCAGATCTTCACAAGGCTTTAAAATCTTATCAGCAATTTCCAGAATCTCCTCTGCTTTACAGTTTCCTGCAATTGACAGCACCATATTGTGAAGATTGTAGAAAGTATAGTAGCATCTGTAAAGAAGGGTGTCTGTTATACGGGAGATACTTTCTTCTGTGCCTGCTATATCGATTTTTACAGGGTGCTCATGATAAAGGCCACGCAGCATATTGAAAAATACTCTCCAGTCCGGATCGTCATTTGTCATGCGGATTTCCTGACCGATAATGCCAAGCTCTTTCTGAACGCTTTCCGGCGTGAAATATGGACTTTGGACAAAAGAAAGCAGAATTTCCAAGGATTCCTTATAATTGTCGGAACAGCTGAAAAGGTAACAGGTTCTGTCAAAAGAGGTGTAAGCGTTTGCATTTGCTCCGGTTTTTGCATATAGGCTGAAAACATCGCAGTCCTCATTCTCAAAGAGCTTATGTTCAAGGAAATGTGCAATGCCCTCCGGAACCGTGCAGAAATCGCTTTCCCTGCATGTCTTGAATTTAGTATTTATAGATCCGTATTTTGTAGCGAAAAGAGCATGAGTAGTTGAAAAGCCGTCCATTTCGGAGACATAAATAGTAAGACCGCTCTTGTGGTTTATTTTCAGGCACTTATCGCCTGTTACACTGCTTGTGATTGTCTCTATTTCGGTATTATTATTCATAGATTCCTGCCTCCTCTTCAGATGCTTCTATAATGTAGACGGTATCAAGCTTTAATGAAGCTGCAGCTTTCATTATCTGCTCACGGGAAATTTCTTTGTATGCCTTGACAGCATCGTCTACGGTTCTGTTTACTCCCCGCACAAGATTTGTGAAGTGCCATTTGATATAAGATGACGGTGTATTGCCGAATGTTTTGATGGAATTGTATGCGGACATGCGTGTATTATCAAGCAGTTCATCGGAGAACTTGCCATTTGCTATGTTTTCAAGCTGCTTTATGATTTCTTTTTTAGCCGTTTCAATATTGGATTTCAGAACGCCGCAGTCAACCATAAGAGTTTGCTTTATTTCACTGTAGGAGCTTGCGCAGTAATAGCAAAGGCTCAGCTTTTCGCGAACGTTTGCAAACAGCATTGAAAAAGGAGTAGCGCCGTACAGCATATTCATCAGGATCATTGCTGTATAATCTTTACAATCGGTTTTAAATGCCATTACCATTTTGCATTGAGCTACCGGAAGCGTTTCTGTTTTTTCTGCAGCAGCGGCTTTCAGCGGACTGGGCGTTACAAATGACGGCAGAGTTTCTGCGTTATTCCGCGGTATCTGAGAGAAGATTTCTTTGAACCTATCTGCAATATGCGGTTCGGTCTTTGGAGATACAAAAAAAATTTCAATAGCTGCGGTACTGAGGAGTTCCTTATATGCTTCGAAAGTGCTCTGCGGGTTAAGCTTCAAAACATCTTCTGCTAAGCCGTAGACTGAAAAAGCGGCAGGTTCGTTTTTATATGCAATGCGCGAACACTGCATTACAGCGTAGCCGCGCTTGTTGTTTATTTCCGCTTCAATAGTATCAATAAGGTCTTTTGCCTTTATTGAAAATTCGTTCTGAGAAAAAGATCCGTCCTCAGAAACATTCGGGTCAAACAGGCAGTCTTTCATTATGCCGATAAGTTCATCCAGAATGTTTTCATTGTCCAGAGCATATGAGTTGCACAGAGAAGAAAATGAGGCGGTAATGATCTGATAATCTCCGAGCTTTGAAATGTCAAC
>CAZINV010000005.1:0-18350 GCA_964540685.1 uncultured Ruminococcus sp. | reverse complement strand
CTTACTAAGTAAAAAGAAAGGGGCATTTTATGGAAATAACACCTGAAATGCTCACACAGCTCAACACCTTTACCCGCCGTGAGCTTACGGCGGATGAGGTGTATATTTTCAGAGTAAGGCTGTGTGACAATGAAATAGACCGTGACGGCGAAAGATTTTCTCTTGACGCTCTGGAAACTATGAAGGAGCTGTTTCTCGGAAAAACAGGCATTTTTGACCACAATCCTTCAGGAGAAAAACAGAGCGCGAGAATATTTATGACCGAAATCGTAACTGATGAGAATATTACAACCAAAGCAGGAGAAAATTATACCTCGCTTTGCGCTTACGCATATATGGTGAGAACAGCAGGAAACGAGGATCTTATCCGTGAAATAGACGGCGGTATCAAAAAAGAAGTAAGCGTATCGGTATGCGCAGGATCTAAAACGTGCAGCATCTGCGGAAAAGAAAAAAGATTATCCCCCTGTACTCATATATTCGGCGAGGAATACGGAGGAAAGCACTGCCACACGGTGCTTTCTCAGATAACCGATGCCTACGAATGGAGCTTTGTGGCTGTTCCTGCGCAGAGAAACGCCGGAGTTACAAAGCACTGCGGCGGGGAATTTGCAGATTATAAATCGTCGGAAATGTCCAGAGAGCTGGAACAGTGTAAAAAAATGCTCCATGAAGCTGAAGAAAGCCTCAGACGGGACGTTATGCAGCTGCAATTCTGCTCCGGAAAAGCTGTGGGAAAAGCATTTTCAAGGATAACCTCCAAAATGGATATAAAAGAGCTGCTGGATTTCAAAGAGGAGCTGCTGGATATTCAGGATAAACAGACCGTATCCCAGCTGCCAATTTCATCAGATAAAAAAGCAAATGACGATGATAATATTTCATCGTTCTTTACAAGATAAGGAGCGATAACACGTGAACGCTGAAAAGGTAAAATCGGTTTTTTTAAACTTCCTGCAAAAAAAAGACTCTTCGCCCTATATCCCGTTCATCGAGGCGGGAATACAGAGAGCGGAAGAACGTCTGAAGCCGGAATTTGAGGAGAGTCCGCCGGAATGTATAAACTGGTACGCAGCTGCAGAGGCTCTCCTTATGTACACAAACGCTTGCTGCGCAGGCGATATTACTGTTTGCGGCGAATCGGGAACCGCCCTTGTAAACCGCGATACAGGCAATATCAGGAAAGCCGCCGAAGGATTTGCGGAATATTGCTCCGGTCTTTGCAGGAAGTATCTGTGCGATGAAAAATTTGTTATAATAAGCACAGGAAAGAGAGGTGCTTTTTAAATGACAGAAGCTGTTTTAAGCATGGTGAAAAGCGAATTTGAAAAAATATGCCCCTTTGAAATAAGATACTCTCACAGCCCCCTGCCGGTTCCCCATGACAGACCCGTTATAATTATAAACGCGGACAGTATAAACACGGAAGGCGTTCAGAATGAGGGAAACAAAAGGCGTTTCCCTCTTACAGCTGAAATATCGGTAAAGGCGTATGTTCCGTTTAAATACGGCATCTCGGAGCTGAGACGCATTGCGTCTTCATATATTCTGCCTGTTATGTCCGGAATGGAATGCTGCATAACCGGATTTTCAGAAGGAGTAGAAAGCGGCAGCTTGCCCGACGGCATGCATACTCTTGATGTCAAATTCAAAATAAAAGGAGTATATACTGTTTTCAGGGAGGTAAACTCATGAGCGAACCGCAAAGCGGCAGTTTTTTTGCAGCAGATTCAAAGAGCTTTAAAGCTGTGCTTGGAGATATTGAGCTTTACGTAAACAAATGGCAGCTCGGAGGACAGAGAATAATTTCGGAACAGGCTTCAGTAAACGGCATAAATCTGGTTACAAATTCCTCAGGACGTTTCAGACGGCTAATCCTTGAAGGAATATGGGTAAATGATAACGAACCTGACAATCTTATAGTAAAGCTGGAAGATTTCATTCAGAATTATACATCCTTCACCGTGAATTTGCATCATATCGTATTCACTGACTGCAGGCTTGTAAAATATACCCTTTCTGAAAGCGGATGCGAGCCTTGCATAAACATAAAGCTGGAGCTTCTCGCGTTATCTTCATCAACAGACGAAGAAGGGGAAAGCACCGGGGAGGAAAATGAAAGTGGATGATATTTTTGTCATGGTTTATACTGCGGATGATGAGTATTACCGCTTTGAATCAGTAAAGCAGTTTGTATTCAAAAAGGATAAATACACTCCGTATACAGAGCTTTCAATTACGCTGGCGGACAGCGAAAATATACTAAGTCATGACGCTGTAATTTCAGGGCTGCGTTTTGTTCTCGGACACAGTATCCTGCACTCGGGAATACCAGATACCTTGGAGCACTATACTGAAAACGGCGTTTCATTTATAAATATACGCTCAAGAGGCTATACATCTCTGCTTCTTGGCAACCAGATGGTGCCGGGAGTTCATTCAAATATATCCCTTGAAAAGCTTATGACATCCTATTACGATTTCCCTTATACAATTTCATGGGAGGATGACAGCAGCGTATGCAATTATATATATGTCAAGGAACACAGATCCATGTGGGACAGTGTTGTAAATCTGGGATACAAGCTTTACGGAACATATCCTTATATAAAAGAAGCAAACAAAATAATGCTTCGTCCCCACAATAATCCGTCTTCCGAGACTTTTGAAAAGGACAGGGTTCTGAAATACGGTACGGCTGTGAATACTTCAGGAATACTCAGCCACCTTCATATGCAGGATATTGAGGGAAATTATGAAACATATAACCTGGAAAACCCTCTGGCTGAGAAGCTGCTCATAGTAAGGCATAAGCAGATTGCCTTTGACAGACAGTATCTGAATGACCCGAATATGTCCATGAAGCTGACTTTTTCCATTGCTTCAAAGGCGTGGAAATCAAAATATATTACTATAAACGGCAGATCTTACCTTGATGTAAACGACCTTATCAGAATGGACGGATTTATCAATACCCAAAGAAGAGTATGCGCGGTTATGATTTCGGGAGATTCAAAGGGAATAAGAAGCACCTATTACGTATATGATGACGATTTCAGTCAGGAGGAGTGACAATTTAAAGGCGGAGCGCATATATTTTACTAAGGAAGTGATACTGTATGCGTCCGCCCTGTATTCCTCTTTCCGCCATAAAACCCTATGAAAGAGCTGTGATTTCTTCATTTCATATAGGCAGCGCCCTCAAAGACAGACTTTACTCTCTCGGTATGATTCCCGGAACAGAGGTAATGTGCCTTTATAAAAGAGAAGGCGGTCTTACCGCCGTAAATGTAAGAGGCTCTGTAGTTGCCATAAGAATAAGCGATGCAAGAGCTGTTCTTGTAAAAAAAATATAATATTAAAGCCGGACGCGGTATTATTTATTCTGCCCGTCCGGTTTTTCTGCATAATTTTTAGATTTTTTTATCTATTTTAAGGTTCTTTTAAGATTAGGATTTTATACTAAAGACATGTTAATAAAGCTCGATAAATAATTTGTCCTGAAAGGAGAACCTCATATGAAAAAATCATTCCCGCGCAAAGCCGTTGTCGGCGCGCTTTGCCTGTCACTGTTAAGCTCAGGAATAAGTATTCCTGCTTCTGCGGCTTCTCTTGGAGACGTTAATCAGGACGGTAATGTAAGCATTGCCGATATTGTAGCACTCCAGAAGTATCTCGTAAAAGCAGGCAGTCTTTCCTCTGACGCAAAGGCTAATGCCGATATGAACAGCGACGGAAGAGTTAATGTATTTGACTTGTCGATACTCAAAAATCTGGTATCAGATCCTTATGCCGATACTATTCTCATCCACCTCAGCAACAGCGGCATAAGCGTTGAAAACGACTATAATAACGTTGTTTCTGTAAGCGGAAATATCGTTACTATCGCATCATCCGGCAAGTATGTTGTAGACGGCACTATAAACGAAGGTCAGCTTCTTGTAAATGTTCCGGATGTTACTGTGGACGCTGCTGCTGTTGAAATCACTCTCAGCGGAGTATCTATTACAAACAGCACTATGCCTTGTATCTACACTCAGAGCGCTGACAAGGTTAAGATTACTACTGCAGGCGAAAACAATCTCACTGACAACGCTTCAGCTGCACGTTCAGACACACCGGGCTGTATCTACGCTCTTACAGACCTTACTATTACCAAAAACAGCACCGGCACACTCAATATCACATCTTCCCTTAACAGAGGCATTGACTGTAACGAAGACCTCAATCTTAACGGCGGTACTATCAATATTAACACAGATGTAGACGACCTTTCTGATGCTGATGCTGTTAAAGCCCGTGAAACAGTTTCCGTTGACGGCGCGACTGTTATCATTGATTCTTCAGCAGACGGTCTGAAGTCCGGCAAGAGAAACGTTGAAGTTCTCTCCGGCAGCGTAACAATAAAGGCAGGCAACGACGCTGTTCAGGCTGCTACATCCATTGATATCTCAGGCGGTACTGTTATCGCAGGCGGCGACAGAGGTCTTAGACTTGATGACGGCGGACTTCTCAATATCACAGGCGGCGATGTTATTGCTACAGCTACGGATTATCAGGTTACAGACGCTGCGGCAAGCTCGGCTTCAATTGATATGAGCGGTTCTACCCAGAACATAATGCTTCTTGACTTCGCATCTCAGCAGTCAAAGGGTCAGGCTCTCACTCTTAAAAAGAGCGGCAGCACTGTATTTGAAATGACTCCAAACAAGAAGTTTAGCTACGCTCTCATAAGCTCTTCAAATATCTCAACAGGCTCTGTCTACAATCTCTATCTCGCAGGTGCGCTTCAGGGCTATTCAAACGGCACTGTAACAGACTTTAACGCAGCTTCCGCTTCGGCTGAATTTACAGAAATCGCAGCGGCAGGCGGCAGCACTTCAACTGACGACAATGTTATTACTTCAATTGTATACAGCAGCTCAGGCGTTTCCGTTCTGAACGCGTCAGGGGCATCTGTATCTTCTCCTTCCAATCTCACGGTTTCAGGCAGCAAGGTAACTATTACAGAGCCTTCCGTAATCTCCGTAAGCGGTTCTTCATCCGCAGCTCAGATAGTTGTTGACTGCGACAAGACAGCTTATCCCGAAGGCGTTGTTGAGCTTGATTTAACAGGAGCGGATCTTTCAAATTCTTCAGCTTCTCCTATTTACGTTAAACAGATAGGCGACGAGGTTCAAATCGTTGCCAAGAGCGGAACTTCAAATACTATCTCTGACGGCACAAGCCACAGCGATACAAATTCCGACGGCGAAACGCTCACTGCAGCTATTTATGCCGAGGACGACCTTAAAATCAAGGGCAGCGGTACTCTCACTGTAAACGGCAACACAGAAGACGGCATTGTTACTAAAAACGACCTTAAGCTCTACAACGGCACAATCGTTGTAAACGCCGTTGACGACGGCATCAGAGGCAAGGACAGCGTTACTATAGGAAACAGCAGCGATACAGATTTCAGCACTCTTTCAGTAACTGTTAAGACCTCTCAGGGCGACGGAATCAAATCTTCCGCAACCGATGCGGCTACATCAAGCAAATCTTACGGCATTATCACCGTAAACGGCGGTACTGTGAATATTACATCTTACGCTGACGGTATTCAGGCTGAACAGGATTTCGTAATGAACGGCGGCGACCTTAATATCTACACATATCAGGGTTCAAGCTTCTCAGGAAACGCTTCATCCGGCTTTGACAGCACAGATATCTCCGCTAAGGGCATAAAGGCTGTAGGTCTTTACGATACAGACGGCACAACCTATTTAAGCGGCGGAAACATTACAATTAACGGCGGAAATATCACAACCGATACTTCTGACGACTCTCTCCACTGCGCAGGCGCTATGGATATTAAGGGCGGTGTGCTGAATCTCAAATCAGGCGATGACGGCATGCATTCCGACAATACTCTTACAATAGGCACAGAGGGCAACTCCAACGTATTTGACGATGTGCAAATCTATATTTCAAAGTGCTATGAAGGCGTTGAAGGCGTTTATATCTATCAGTGCAGCGGTACTGTTTACGTGGTTTCAAGCGATGACGGCTACAATGCCGCAGGCGGCGCGGATGGCAGCGGTGGTGGAAATACCGGCAGCAACTGGAACCAAGGCTGGGGAGGTCCCGGCAGCATGGGCGGCGGTATGTCCTCTTCATACGGCGAAATGTATCTCAAGGGCGGTCTTGTTGTCTGCAACTCGGCAAACGGCGACCATGACGCTTTTGACTCAAACGGCAATATAGTTATCACAGGCGGATACTACTGCGCAAACGGTCAGGATCCTATGGACTGCGGCGACAGCGGTTACTCCATTACAAACAGCGGCGGAAATTACATCACATTGACCGGCGGCAACACTAACCTCAGCACAAGATACACATTCCTTGACGCTTCAGGCAACGCTATAGTATCATTCCTCTCTGCAAGCGGCGCAAGCGCTACTCTTACAAGCGGCTCTGTTCAGAGCGGCGGTACGGTTTCCGGAGGAACAAGCGTTCTTAACGGCGTTCTTGACGGCAACGTTATTATCGGCGGTACACTTTCCGGCGGTTCAGCCGTATCATCAGGCGGCAGCAGCAGCGGCGGCGGTCCCGGCAGCATGGGCTTCTTTTGATTCTGATATAACAGTATTTTTTAATTAACAAATTACCCTCCTCTATAATATGACGAAAAGGCTTTCTGCAAAGATAATCCGAGCAGAAAGCCTTTTATTATGCTAAAAACAAATCGCGCGGCGCTGAATTTATTTGCCCACGCAGAATTTTGAAAACACTTCTTCTACAACCTTTTCCGATACGCGTTCTCCTGTAAGGTTCATAAGTTCATCAGCCGCTTCTTCTAAGAGAACTGTTACAGCGTCCAGATTCTCGCCGGATTTAAGAGCGTCCGCAGCTGCCTGCACTGACCTTTCCGCCGCTCTTGCACGTTCCAGCTGCCTTTCATTTGAAAGAATACCCATCTCCGGCGTTATCCCGCCATTATAAAACATTTCTTCCACTGCCTCGCGCAGCTCTTCAAGCCCTGTGCCTTCCTTTGCGGACATCTCTATGCATCTGTCAAACTGGCTGAATATGCTGTCTCTGAGAGAAGTCTCAGCAGTCTTATCCATCTTATTTATAATAGCTATGGCATGCTTCCCTTTAAGCTTTAAAAGAATTTCTCTGTCCTCCTGGCAAAGCGGCTCTGTACCGTCAAAAACCGCAATTGCCAAATCCGCCTCTTCAAGACGTTTGCCTGCTATATTCACGCCGATTCTTTCAATTACATCATCTGTTTCCCTAAGCCCTGCCGTATCCCAGAGACGCAGAGAAACATCTCCCAAACGCACTTTTTCCTCTACCGCGTCCCGGGTTGTGCCGGCTATATCGGTTACTATGCTCCTCTCGCATCCGCTTAAAAGATTGAAAAGAGTTGATTTGCCTACATTCGGTCTGCCTATTATAACAGCCGAAACTCCCGACTTTATTATTCTGCCGTAATCTCCTGTCTCTATGGTTTTCACAAGGGCGGATTTTATCTCCTCAATACTTTTCATAAGCGCCTGAGGCTCCACCTCCGGAATATCGTCCTCAGGATAATCAGCCCACGCCGCAAGCGCCCCTAAAACCTCAACAAGCTTATCCGTTATCTTTCTTATTCTTCTGTACACCGCGCCGTCCCGAAGAGAACGGGCAAATTTAAGTTCCCTTTCAGAATCCGCTGAAATTATGTCCATTACGGATTCCGCTTCCATAAGGGATATTTTTCCAAGCTCAAAAGCTCTCTTTGTAAATTCTCCTGCCTGTGCAGGCTCAGCTCCTGCTTCTATAACGGCACGGAGTATTTGTCTGGAAACGTATATCCCGCCATGGCAGGAAATCTCAGCTACATCTTCCCCTGTATAACTTTTAGGCGCTCTGAAAACAGTCAGCACGCCGTCATCTATAATTTCTCCGTCCTTTACCGCAGATCCGTATGCGCAGGTATAGCCTTTCATCTCGGACGGAAGCTTTCCTGACGCCGTTCTGAACACTCTGCCGGCTATTTCAAAGGCTCTTTCTCCGGATATTCTTATAATGGCAATACCTCCCTCCGCCTGGGGAGTGGATATCGCGGCAATGGTTGCACCGTTCATCTGCAAATTACCTCCTTACGCTTATTTTTTTTCAAAAATAAGGGAAGCGCGTTTAACCTCTCGCTTCCCTCGCTTTTTATACTAATCTTTAAAACTCGATCTTTCCATAAAGATCCGTACTCATTTCATCTTCAGGCTTCGGCTTCTTATAATCCTTTTCAAAGCTTGTCTTCATATTATCAAGATTTTCCGGCTTCAAGTCCTCCACGCGCTTCTCACGATAGGGCTTTCTGCCTCCATTGCCCCTGCGGTTTCTGCGGTTCTGTCCTCCCGGAACAGTTATTACAACCTTGCGATAGGGTTCTTCTCCTATGCTGTGCGATACTACGCCGTCAATCTCCGTTATCTTTGAATGGATTATCCTTCTCTCATAAGGGTTCATCGGCTCAAGAGTTGTGGGACGTCCTGAACGGATAACGTTTCTTGCTATCTTTTCAGCAAGCCGCTCCAGCGTTTTACGGCGCTTTGTTCTGTAACCGTTGCTGTCAAGCATTATTCTGTTGTATTCCTCAACGCCTTTATTGGCAACAATGCTTGCCAGATACTGTATAGAATCAAGGGTTTCGCCGCGTCTGCCGATAATAATTCCGCTCTTATTGCTGCTGGTCACATTCATGAGAATGCCGTTTTCTATACGCGAAACCTTTACATCTGCATCAACGCCCATCTTTTCATAAATACCGGCAATGTATTCTCTGGCGGCTTTGAGATTGTCCGGAAGCTCCGATTCCGGAATTTCTTCCGCAGATTCGCAGATTTCCTCTGCTGCGTCAGATTCCGGCACATTTTCATCTTCGCCGGCGCTGACAGCTTTTTTGGAATATTCTTCCTCTGCATCGTTAAATATGTCAGGCATATCAACTATAGGCGGAGCAGCGTCCGCTCTCTTTGCCGGAGCAGCTGTCTTAGGAACCACCTTTTCTTCGTATATTGCTTCTACCTTCATTTTGCCGAAAAAGCCTTTTTTCTCTTCGATAATTCTAAATACAATAAGATCTTCAGACACTCCGAATTTTTCAGACGCCATTTTCTTAGCTTGTTCTATTTTTTTTGCGGTAAATATCTCAGTCATTTATATTCAACCTTTCATTTTCCTTACGGCACATTATTCTTCGTCATCTGAATAATCTTCGCCGTATTTTTCAGCCATGCGCTTTCTTGCTTCCTTTATCCGCTGGCTTTCATATTCCGATTTTTCTTTCTTGGACATACTTCCCGTATCAACGCTTCTTGAACTTGATGAAGAAACGCCGCCGGAAGCTGCCGCCGCCTTATTCTGAGCTTCCATCATTCTCTGAGAAAAACTCTTCTTTCCTTTTGCGTACTTTGCTTTGCTTTTTACATTGTCTTTTTCACATATCTTATCCACCCTCTCAGGCGTAAAGTACATATTAAGACCTATCTGGATAAGCAGCGATACAAGCGAAGAGCAAGCCCAGTAGAATCCTACACCTGCCGGCACGTTAAACGCAAACCAGATTGAAAAAATAGGCATACCGTAGAGCATTATATTCATGCAGCCCATATTAGGCTGGTCGGGATTCTTCTTCTTGTTTACGATTTGTGTATAAAAAGTCGTAACGAGCTGAAAAATACCTGATACAAACGGAATGCACCACAGACCGAAATTGCTTACATCCTTAATATTAGGCGTTCTGCCGAGGTCGATGCCGAGAAAATTAAAGTTATCGAGGAATTTTGACACAACGCTGTTATCAAAGCCCGCGACATTAAAAATACTTGAATTTTCCTTGAATGCCTCCATTACGTAAAGCTCTTCTCTAAGGTCGCCGCTTTTGAATTTGGATGCAATGTCCGGAAACTGCTCCTGCACCAGATTTACTACGTTGTCAATTACATCTCCGCTGTAACCCAATACATGGGTAAGAGGCTTATAGACAACGGCGAGTATTCCGAAAAGCAGGAAAAACTGGAGAAACATCGGTAAACACGATGCTCCCGGATTTACTCCTTCCTCCTGATAAAGCGCCATCTGCGCCTCCTGAAGCTTCTGCGGCTCTTTTTCATATTTCTTTCTAAGAGCGCTCAGCTTTGGATTCAGTCTCTGCATCTTAGCTGAACTTTTTTGCGTTTTATAGTTGATCGGGAACAGCAAAAGCTTTGAGAAGATTGTAAAAAGTATAATCGCCGCGCCGTAATTATGTACCAAACTATAGATAAATCGCATTACGTACCCAAATGGCACGCCGAGAATGTCGTACAAAATATTCATTGTATTTTTCCTTTCCGGGAATAAATAATCTTACATTTGTTTATCTCTTTTTTTCCAATAAAACCTGGAAATTCTTCCGGAACGTAATCTATGCCGCCTATATTCCACGGATGGCATCGGAGTATTCTTTTTACCGCGAGATATGTTCCCTTTACCGCTCCGAATCTTTTCACCGCGGTTAAAGCGTAGCTTGAACATGTAGGATAAAAACGGCAGCACGGAGGCTTAAACGGAGATATGCACTTTTGATAGAATTTTATAAAAAAAATAACCAGATATCTCACTTGCCTTTTCCTCCGTATTCAGACAGACATTTTTTTATTCTGCGAAGTCCCTGTCCGGTTAAAAAACGCGCAATATCCGTAGAACGGACATCGAGTATCGCTGCCCTTGCCGTTATTACCATATCAGTACCTGCCGGAATCAGATGTTCCGCTTCTCTGTAGGCAGCTCTTATCACTCTCTTTGCGCGGTTTCTCTGAACAGCTCCTCCTATTTTCTTGCCGGCTGTTATTCCCAGTCTGTTGTATTTAAGTCTGTTCCTGCGCACATAAATCACCACATACGGCGATACTATTGTTTTTCCGCGCTGATAAAGCAGCTGAAAATCCTTATTTCGTACCAAAGTCTCTGTATGCAGCATATCAGCCTCCGTTCCAATGGAAGTTTTCCTCTTAAAACAAAAAGACCACAAAATAATTTGTGGTCTGACTCGTTAGTGGCTAAGTCTTGCTCTGCCCTTGGCTCTTCTACGAGCTAAAACCTTTCTTCCGTTCGAGGTTGCCATTCTCTTTCTGAAGCCATGCTCCTTCTTTCGGTGCAGCTTCTTCGGCTGATAAGTTCTTTTCACTTCTGCTCTCCTCCTCTCAGGTTTTGTTGTCTGTTTACAAGCCTCTTTCAATGCGCTTTTACCGCTTTAACATATTAAGAGCTTTTCCACATTATTATAAACTATTTTTTCCTCCTTGTCAAGGGTTTTTTTAATTTTTTCTTCGGGCTTTTAATCACGGCGATGTTTCGGCTGTTGTATTTATTTTCTTTTCACAGATGTAAGCCTAAATTAGGCGATGCGCCTTAACTTTCAACAAAAAATGTTGAAAAATAAACTTAAACCTCTTGCATTGATTGGGTTTTTGTGGTATAATATTATTAAGAATTGGTTATTGTAATACCTTGTACGCTTTTTGAAAAGCAAACCCGCAGCAAAGCTTTTGCCAAATTGAAAACACTACAAAACTGATTTTTACTTTAAGGCAGCACCGCTTAATTCTATGTGCAGAGCAAGCGGTAATTTTTCTTTAAGGCGGCCGGGAGATACCCTGCGTATCACTAAAGAAATGAAACGCACATCGGGCTGAGAGCGGGAATTGTGCGGTACTGCCTTAATGTCCATATTCTATTTCAATAATTTTTCAAAGGAGACTAATCATATGAATTCATTTGAAGATGTCTTTGACAGCGTTAAGGAGTACTGCCTCAAGGAAGGCGGTTTGTCTGAGGTTGCTGTCAAACTCTGGATAGGTTCTCTTCAGCCTCTAAGCCTCAGCGGTTCAATAGCCGCATTTACAGTTCAATCCGATTTTCAGCGCAATATTGTTTTGCAGAATTACGAAGATCTTTTAAAAGAGGCTTTTGAGCACATTCTCGGCTTCCCTGTTGAAATGGTCATTCAGGTGGTTGAAGCGGATGACGATTTCCAGAAAAACAATCGCGAATCCTCTCCCAGAAATGAAGAGGAGATAGACAAGCGCCACGCATCTCTTGAAAAATCTCTCGAAGGCGCGAATTATGAGTACACTTTCTCTACTTTTATAGTAGGCAGATCCAATGAATTTGCTTACGCAGCATGCACAGCGGTAGCTAAAGAACCCGGCAAGAATTACAATCCTCTGTTTATTTACGGTCCCTCCGGTCTTGGAAAAACCCACCTTATGCATGCTATTGCCCACGAAGTAAAACAAAATTATCCGAATTACAATATTATATATGTTACAAGCGAAGAATTCGGAAACGACCTTATTAAGGGCATAAACGAAAACAACATGATAAGCTTTCACGACAAGTACCGCAGCGCCGATTTGCTGCTCATCGACGACATTCAGTTTTTCAGCAACAAGGATCGTATGCAGGAAGAATTTTTCCACACGTTCAACAAGCTTCACGCTGAGGGCAAGCAGATTGTTATCACATCGGACAAGCCGCCCAAGGAGCTTAAAACTCTTGAAGAGAGAATCAGAACGCGTTTTGAATGGGGTCTTATTACCGATATTTCTATACCTGATTTTGAAACAAGAATCGCTATTATACGGCGCAAGGCAGAGCTGCTGGATCTGGTGATTCCGGACGATGTATCGGAGTTTATCGCAAACAGACTTAAATCGAACATACGTCAGCTGGAGGGCGCTGTGAAGAAGCTGAAAGCCCTTAAGCATCTTGCCGGTTCACCGCCGTCTATTTCCATGGCTCAAAGCGTTATCAAGGATATTCTGAACGATGACCAGCCGATTCCGATTACGGTAGAAAAGATTATTGTCGAGGTTGCCGATGTTTACGGCGTAACACCTGAGGAAATACGCTCAAGCAAGCGTTCCAGCCAGATTTCCACAGCCCGTAAGGTAGCTATTTACGTTGTGCGCGAAATAACCCAGATGCCGCTTCAGTCTATAGGTACGGAATTTGGAGGACGCGACCACTCTACTATTGTTTATGCTATAAATAATATTGAAGCCGGCATGAAGCGGGATGAAAACCTTAAGCAGCTTGTTTCCGATATTATAAAAAATATTCGCGACAAGAGCCGGATATGACTTGTTTCAACGCAGTTTAAACCGGTTTCAACACAGTTTTCAACAGACTGTTGAAACCGGAGTTGAAAAAAATTTCTCAGCAATTTCCGTCATTTACCGCGTTATACAGCCGCAAGACATATATACTTCAACATTTGAGTATCATATAGTTTCCGCTTTTTCCTGCCGGCTATATGCCGGCAGGTGATTTTTTCCACGTTTTTTTCCACATATTTTTGTTTTCAACTCCACAATTATTCTACTTTTCAAAATGAAAAACGGGTTTTGACTTTTCAACTTTTTTTCAATATTACTCATTTTGAAAAATATTGACGCAATTACGGCTTATAAGCTGTGTTTCCACTTTTTCAACGCCTCTACTACTACTACTATTTTATTTTCTTCTTTCTATTCTTTCTTTTTTACGCGGCAAAGCCGCGTTTAAGCATAAAGGTGTTGAAAGCGCTGATTATCAAACAGCTTTATGTTTGTATTCCAATAAAGGATGGTTTTATTATATGATGAAATTTACCTGTGATAAACAGTCTCTTTATGACGCTGTTGTCCATGTTTCAAAGGGTATAGCACAGCGTTCCACTATTGCCGCTCTGGAGGGCATAAAGTGCAGGATAAGTCCCGGCAGCTTAGAGCTTACAGGATATGATCTGGAATTTGGTATTCAAAAGAATCTTGACGTAGAAACGGATGACATCGGCGAATTTGTTATCAATGCAAGGCTGCTCAGTGAATCTGTACGCCGTATGTCCGGCAATACGGTTCGTTTTGAGATAGATGACAGCCTTAATGTAAGCATGTATTGCGAAGCAACTGAGTTTCATGTATCGGCTATGTCCGCAGAGGAGTACCCTGCACTGCCGGAAATGAATATGGACGAAGGGCTGCACGTTGACCAGGATGTTCTCAAATCCATGATAAATCAGACAAGCTACGCAGCATGCCTTAATGAGATAAAGCCTGTGCTTACAGGAGAACTCTTTGAGGTTCGGGACGATACTCTTATAATCGTTGCTATAGACGGCTACAGGCTTGCTATACGCAGTGAAAAGACAGACGCGAGGGAATCAATGCAGTTTGTTGTGCCTAAGAGAACAGTAACCGAGGTTGCAGCTATGCTGAAAGACGACGCAAAGGAGCAGTGCGCCATATCTGTAAGCAAGAGCCATATTATATTTGAATTTGAAGGATACATTGTCTTTTCAAGGCTTCTGGAGGGCGAATTTCACAATTACAGAAGCAGCGTGCCTTCTTCTTTTAATACTGAAGTAATAGTAAGCACAGGAGAGCTTACAAGATGCCTTGAAAGATGTTCTCTTCTTATAAACAGCAAATTTAACGCTCCTATAAGATGTACATTCAGCGGAGGGAGTCTCAATGTCAAATGCAAAACCGGTATTGGCGAGATTAACGATACCATACCTGTAAAGATAAGCGGTCCGGATGTGAAAATAGGTCTGAATAACCGTTTTTTGCTGGAGGCTGTACGCGCGTCTGACTGCGAGTCGGTAAAAATACAGATGTCAGGCGGAAACAGAGTTGTTAAGATTGTTCCTATGCAGGGCGAGAGCTTCATCTTTCTTCTGATGCCTATTCAGCTAAAGGATTGATAATTTTATGGAAGAAAAAATTGCTATAAGAACTGAATTTATAAAGCTTGACGCGCTTCTTAAATTTGCCGGAATATGCGATACGGGCGGAACCGCCAAGGAAATTGTGCAGAGAGGCGGAGCTGCTGTAAACGGAGAGGTCTGCACCATGAGAGGAAAGAAGATACGTCCCGGAGATACTGTAGCTGTGGAAGGCTATGGTGTTTTCCATGTTGAGTCAAGTGATTTATGAGGCTTACCGGAGTAAAAATCGACGGATTTAAGAATCTATGCAAAATATGCTTTGTGCCGGACGAGGGATACAACGTAATATCAGGGGAAAACGCTCAGGGCAAAACAAATCTCCTTGAAGCTCTGTGGATTTTTACAGGCTGTAAAAGCTTCAGAAAGACGAAGGAAAGAGATTATCTGAGTTTTTCAGGGATACCTCTTTATGTGGAAATATCTTTTTACAACGGCAGACGGGAGCAGAGATTGATTTGCAGGATGTCAAAGGAAAGCCGCGAAAAGAAAATTACTCTTAACGGTGTTCCGGTAAGGCAGGCAAGCAGCCTTTTTAATATATATACCTGCGTTTCATTTACTCCGGATGATACGGAGCTTATTACAGGCGGTCCGGAAACGCGCAGAAGCTTTATTGATCTTTGCTTTTCCCAGCTTCACAGGAGAGGCGTATCCTCTGTAAGGCGGTATCAGCTTATATTATCCCAGCGCAACGCCGTTTTAAAGCAGCGTCTGCCGCTTTTTCAGACAGAGCCTGTACTGGATATATGGGACAGGCAGCTTGCCTCTGTGGGGACGTACATTGCTTTGATGAGACAGGCTTATTCCGAAAAGTTAGAAAAGGTCTGCGGAGAGCTTTACAGCAGAATTTCTTCAGGTACAGAGGAGATAAAAGCGGTGTATAAAAGCCAGATTTTCGGCAGGCGTCCGGAGCTGTCCTTCAATTCGTACGAACAGCTGAAAGATATCTATTATGAAAAGCTGAAATCATCCAGAATACAGGATACTGAACTGGGCTTTACTTCCTGCGGTGTTCACAGGGACGACCTGGAGCTTTCGATAAACGGCGTAAGCGCGAGAGAATTTGGTTCTCAGGGGCAGAAGAAAAGTCTTGCTTTAGCTCTTAAGCTTTCGCAGGCCCGTCTTTACGGCGATGTTAAAAAAGAACCGCCTGTTATTCTTCTTGATGACGTTTTAGGAGAGCTGGACAGAAGCCGTCAGGAGGTTGTTTATACTATAATCAAGGATATGCAGGTTTTTATAACAACCTGTCATGACGAGGTGCTGATACCAAATATAAGCGGGCAGCGCATACTGTTGAAAGACGGCAGAGCAATTTTAAATTGAAATTAAAATATACCGGAATTGCCAAGAAAATTTATTTTCAACAGAGTGTTGAAAGTGGTGTTGAAAGACTGTATACTCATGTTGAAAAACGATTTTAACGCAATCTGACATAAATTTTTACAGGAGGAAAAAAAACATGATAGAATCACAGATTCCCGATGCCGGGAGTTATGATGAAAATCAAATTCAGGTTTTGGAAGGTCTGGAGGCTGTACGGAAGCGTCCGGGTATGTATATCGGTTCTACAGGTCCCAAGGGTCTGCATCATCTTGTTTATGAAATTGTAGATAACTCCATTGACGAGGCTCTTGCAGGCTTCTGCAGTGAGATAAATGTAGAAATTCTTCCGGATGACGTTATACGTGTTTCCGATAACGGCAGAGGCATTCCTGTCGGTATTCATCCCAAAGAAGGAATTTCCGCAGCTACGGTCGTTTATACTGTTCTTCACGCGGGAGGTAAATTCGGCGGAAGCGGATATAAGGTTTCAGGAGGGCTTCACGGCGTGGGAGCGTCTGTTGTAAACGCGCTCTCCGAGTGGCTGGAGCTTACTGTCAAGGACGGAAGGCACGTTCATTTTCAGAGATTTGAACGGGGCAATTACAGTGAGGAGCTTAAAATAATTGATGAAACCTCTGAAAACGGTACAACGGTCATGTTCAAGGCTGACCCTGAAATATTTGAGAGCACCGTATATGATTACGATGTTCTGCTTAAAAGGCTGCGCGAACAGGCTTTTCTCAATGCCGGAATAAGGATAATATTTTCTGACAAGAGAAATCCATCTGCCATTGTTACCGAAGAGCTTTACTATGAGGGCGGTATACGCCATTTTGTAGAACATCTTCATAAAGTGAGAGGAGTTGCTCCGCTTTCTGACGAGGTAATATATTTCTCAGGTACGGACGGAGATTCTTTCGGCGAAATTGCCATGCAGTACAACGACAGCTACAATGAGCTTGTGCTTTCATTTGCCAATAACATTCATACGATTGACGGCGGAACTCATGAGGTTGGATTTAAAAATGCCCTTACTAAGGTTATAAATGAATACGGTAAAAAGATGAATCTTCTGAAAGACGGAGTAAAGCTGTTGGGAGATGATGTCAGAGAAGGTCTGACGGCTATTGTTTCCGTTAAGCTGACTGAATGCGAATTTGAAGGACAGACAAAGGGCAGGCTTGGCAATCCGCAGGTCAAGCCGTTTATTGAGAAGCTTGTTACCGAAAAGCTTATGGATTTCCTTGATGAAAATCCTGAAACGGCAAAAAATATATTTGAAAAAAGCATGTCTGCTCAGAAAGCCCGTGAGGCTGCCAAGAAGGCAAGAGATCTTACAAGGCGCAAATCCGCTATGGAGAGCGCAAGTCTCCCTGGAAAGCTTGCTGACTGCTCGGAAAAGGGAGTTGAAGGCACTGAACTTTACATTGTGGAGGGAGACTCTGCGGGAGGTTCGGCTAAAGAGGGAAGAGACAGACGCTATCAGGCTATTCTTCCTCTCTGGGGCAAAATGCTGAACGTTGAAAAGGCGCGTATTGATAAGGTTTATGGCAATGAAAAGCTTATGCCTGTGGTAACGGCTTTAGGCACGTCTATAGGAGATGATTTTGATATATCAAAGCTGAGATACGGCAAGATAATTATTATGGCCGATGCCGACGTTGACGGCTCTCATATACGTACTCTGCTGCTGACCTTCTTCTTCCGCTTTATGCGTCCGCTTATTACTAACGGAAATGTGTATCTTGCTCAGCCGCCTTTATTTAAGGTTTCAAAGGGAAAGAAGTTTAAGTATGCCTTTGATGAATCGGAGCGGGACAGTTTTATTGATGAATTTAAAGAAAACGATAAGAGCAATGCTAAAATTGAGGTTCAGCGGTATAAAGGTCTTGGCGAAATGAGTTCACAGCAGCTATGGGATACTACAATGAATCCTGAAACGCGGTCTATGATACGTGTAGAGCTTGATGACGCTGAACGTGCTGATGAAGTGTTTACTATTCTTATGGGCGACAAGGTCGCTCCAAGACGCGAGTTTATTGAAAATAACGCGCGATATGTACAGAATCTGGATATCTAAGGAGTTTTGTTTATGGTTTATCAGGATAATACAGATGACGAGACAGAGAATGTTATAAATGCAGATAACGGCGGGGAAATTATTGATGAAATTGACGATGGCGGGGAAGGCTTAGATAATACGGAAAATTGCTCTGATTCGGAATACGGTCTGTCAGCT
>CAZINV010000004.1:0-20125 GCA_964540685.1 uncultured Ruminococcus sp. | reverse complement strand
ACCTGTGACCCTCTGCTTGTAAGGCAGATGCTCTCCCAGCTGAGCTAAACTTCCGCGCAATACGCATTTTATTTCCGGACTTAAGCGTGTCCCATGCGACTTATTTATTCTATCACAACAACGAAAAAATGTCAAGCGCTTTTTTTAAAAAAAATCCGGTTTGTAAAAAACGCGTATGTGCGCCGCGTTATTATTAAATAAAATATGTAATATGCATAATTTTGCGGAACGTTTTCTCAATTCATACTGTTTTCTCCTGCTTTGCAAAACAATCTGAGCGCTTCAAGACGAAGCGGTCTGTTTTCAGGTTCCATGAGTTCGGGGTCTTTTTCAAGTATTTCCTGCGTGAGCTTTTGCGTTTCCTCAAACAGGAGCATATCCTTAGTAAGGTCTGCTATTTTAAGAGGAGGAAGTCCATGCTGGCGTTCGCCGAAAAAATCTCCGGGGCCGCGCATCTTCAAATCCTCTTCCGCTATTTTAAATCCGTCTGACGTAGCGCTCATAAGCCTGAGCCTTTGTCTTGATTCTTCCGTTACATGATCCGTCATAAGAATACAGTAGCTTTGATATTCTCCTCTGCCTACGCGTCCTCTGAGCTGATGGAGCTGTGACAATCCGAACCTGTCTGAATTTTCTATAAGCATAACAGTTGCATTAGGGACATCTATCCCCACCTCCACAACTGTAGTACACACAAGAAGGTCGATTTCATGCTTCTGAAAAGCTTCCATAACAGCTTCTTTATCCTTAGCGGAAAGCTTTCCGTGAAGCAGTCCTATTTTATAATTGGAAAAGGCGTTTTCAGCTATATCTTCTGCATATGCCGACGCCGCCTGCAATTCCCGTTCATTTTCTTCTATCATGGGACATACTATATATGCCTGTCTCCCTGCCTTGAGTTCTCCTGTGATAAAATTATATGAACGCTCTCTCAGCTTGCCTGTTACGGCGTAGGTTTTAACGGGCTTTCTGCCGCTGGGAAGCTCTTTCAATACGGATATGTCCAGATCTCCGTATATAATAAGCGCGAGTGTACGGGGGATGGGAGTGGCGGACATGACAAGCTTATGGGGAGTACCGCCTTTTTCGGCGAGCTTTGAACGCTGAGCCACTCCAAAGCGATGCTGTTCGTCTGTTATAACAAGAGCAAGATTGTCGAATTCTACATCTTTTTGAAAAATAGCGTGGGTTCCCACAAGAACGCCGGTTTCGCCCTTTGCGGCTGAAGCCATGACAGCTTTTCTCTCCTTTGATTTGACAGAGCCTGTCAAAAGATCAACTTTTATTCCCAGAGGTGAAAGCAGATTTGACAGCGTATGGTAATGCTGAACTGCCAGAATTTCCGTAGGAGCCATAAGAGCGCACTGCATTCCGTTTTTAACGGTAAAACAGCAGGCTGCCGCCGCGACAGCTGTTTTTCCGCTGCCCACATCTCCCTGGAGAAGGCGGTTCATGGGAGTGCTTTTTGAAAGATCAGAGCAGATGCCTCGAACCGCGTCTTTTTGGGAAGCGGTCATATCAAAGGGCAGCGCGGAGAAAAAATCTGACATATCTGTATTTTTGTTCATGGCGCAGGCGGTATCGCGGCGGGTCTTTTTTCTGTATATGGACAGACCGATCTGCAATTCCAGAAGCTCGTCAAAAGCCAGTCTGCGTCTTGCGGCGAGAGCGTTTTCCATGGAAGACGGAAAATGTATTTCAGGAATAGCTTCCGGAAGTCTCATAAGATTGTGCTTTATGAGGATACTTTCAGGCATCCATTCAAAGGGCTCTTTTTTGAATATATCCAGAGCGGATCGGACATCGGCGGAAATTCTGCCGATAGTAAGACCTGTTGTCAGATGGTAAACCGGCCGTATCAGTTCGCTGCTGCCAGCAGGAATGATGTGAGGCGATAAGATTTCTTTTCTTATCATAGTACCGCTTATTTTCCCCGACATACAGTATTCGCTTCCTTTTGCAAGAGAATCAAAAGCGTAATTATTATTATAGAACACGATAGTGATATTGTCGATTCCATCGGTAGCTGCGGCTTTGTATATAGAAAAACCTTTCCTGATATGCTGAGGCGGCAGTTTAGAGATGACTGTAAGTTTCAGAACAGCGGTTTCGCCGAAAGCGGCATCAGCAATGGTTTCAGGGGAGGTATAGTCAATATAGCGGCGCGGCAGGTGGTATAACAGGTCATAGGGAGTAGTGATGCCTAATTTTTCATAGGCGAGGCTTCGCTTTTCGCCAACGCCTTTCAGCTTTGATATGGATTTAAACAGCTCGTTCACAGCGGTACTCCTTTCGTACTTTAATGAGGCAAAAGAAAAAAGCCTGTATTAGATTATACAGGCGGAAAACAAAAATATAGCAAATAAAATTTAGGGGATTTGTGAGGATTACCTAATCCTTGTAATAATAATAATCCTTCCGGCTTAAAACAATCTTAAATTTTACTGCTGGTTTTCAAAAAAATATGCAGTCTCCAGTGCAGCTTCGATCATCTCCGAGAAAGATGACTGTCTCTCCTCAGCTGTGGTGCTTTCTCCTCTCAGAGGGCAGTCTGATACTGCGGTTATGCAAAGCGCTTTCTTTCCAGCTTCCGCCGCATTCATATAAAGAGCCGCGGCTTCCATCTCCGTGGCAAGTACGCCCATTTTACCCCAGAGCGGCAGCGGACTTTCCTTGCTGTAATAAAATATATCTGACGACAGCACGTTGCCGACCTTTGCTTTTAATCCAAGGCTGCGCACCGCTTTTACCGCCGCTTCAAGCAGACCGTAATCAGCAATAGGAGCGAAGGTGCCGTCTAATCCGTATTGCTTCGCGTAGGCTGAATTTGTACACGCTCCCTGGGCTATTACTATATCTCTCAGATGAACGTCATCGCTTACAGCGCCTGATGTGCCTGTCCTTATTATTCTTTCAACATCGTATTCGTGAAAGAGTTCATATGAATATATTCCTATAGACGGCATTCCCATTCCGCTGCCCTGTACTGAAAGCCTTACGCCCTTATAATATCCTGTGTATCCAAGCATACCGCGCACCGTATTGAAGCATACGGGGTCTTTAAGATATGTTTCCGCTATAAATTTCGCTCTCAGAGGGTCGCCGGGCATTAAAACCGTCTTTGCAATATCGCCTTTATTTGCGTTGTTATGAGGTGTTGACATAAAAACCAAAGCTCCTTACCGTTTTTTTATTTGCTTTACCGTGTTTATAATAGCGCTGCGGTTGAATATGATCATAAATATCATGCCTGCCGCCAGAATGATTGTCTGTCCCGGTATTTCGCGGGTAGCTATATAGCCAAGGGCGAACAGAATAAAAAGATTGAAGAAAAACTTTTTCTGATTTATGTGAAAATAAATGAAGTTTCTGGCGTCGCGCTGACGGATAATATAGCTTGAAAAATATCCAAGGAACGTTGCAGCAGCCGCGCCTTTTAATCCGAAAAAGTATACCAGTACAGCATTGAAAACCACATTGACGGCTGCCGCGACCATAGCGGTCCACATAGAGTGGGAAGTGTGCTTTGTTGCCGAATATACGCTGCTGAAGAACTGATTCAGGCACATCATTATTACAGCGGCGATAAGCACAGGCGTATACAGATAAGCGCTGCCGTATTCCGGATAGGTGCTTGTATCAATTAATATAGCGGACAAGGGCTTTACAAAAACTATCATAGCCGAACCCGCAATAAAAAGCAGCGAAGTGTAGGCGTCAAATACTGTTTGATAAAAACGTCCTCTGTCCTTTGAATCGTTCTCCATAATCGCGGACATATTCCACGCCTGAAAGAAGATGGTTGAAAAAGTAGACACAAGATTCGGTATTTTGCTTGAAATACCGTAAATACCTGCCGCCGCTTCGCCTACTAAGCCCTCAGGGCCGGGCATATATCTTATGAAGATACGATCTGAAAAGCCTGTGATTATCCACAGCAGGGATGACGGTATAAGAGGCATTGCAAATGCAAGCATTGCCCTGGCGAAACGTTCGTCAAGGGCTTTTAAGCTGAAATACTTTCTCAGCCCCGCTGCAATCCACAAAAATGCCGCTGACAAAAAGTCGGAGCATATAACCGACAGCAAAAAGCCTGTTACGCCCATTCCGAGAACCGCTATAAAAATTACGTTAAATATAAATAATGTAAGGGTTGCCAGGATTCCGTCAAGAGCGAAAAGCTTTACAAGACCTCTCGCCCTTACAAATTGCGAGTTTATCTGTCTCAGCGAGGAGGTACAGACATAGACCATAAGCAGATGGGTATAGCCGTCTGCAAAAGGCAGTACCGACAGAAGGGGCGAAAACGAAAGCATTAGCATAACGCCTATAGCGGTAATTGCAACGGCGTTAGTATAGACCTTCTGCTTACTGTGCTGTCTGTCAAGCCCAAAGCGTATTATTGATTCGGTTATGGAAAAAGTTACTATTGGAATGAGGAAGTTGGCTGTTATTTCCAGAAGCTCTTTTGTACTGTTATCAGCCGGGTTAATATTAGCCGTATAAAGCTTTGTGAGAAACAGCAGCAGAAATTTAGATCCAAATGAACCAATAGCAAATATAATCGTATTCGATGCAAGCTTTTTGTACTTGTTCATGTAATTTCTTCCTTTTATTTAAGACGGCGCGCGCGTAATTCCGAATGGAGCTTCTGCACGCGGCGATGATAATACTGAAAAATATTATACCATATTCGGCAGAGAAATGATATTACTTTTTTGATAATTTTTTCCGTTTTGTAACTTTTTCTATTTTTTCGACAAATTTCATAAATGCAAGTGCATATTTTTGCGCAAAGCAGCGAAAAAGCAAAATTTACTAAAAAAGTGCAACAATCAGCAGGCTTCAATTGTATAATAAGTGAAGGGAATTTTAAACGGAAGCGATGACACTCCCGCAATGCAGTGAGCCGGTTTTCTTTTCTATAGGCAGTGCGTGTTATGTACAGAGAAAGGACGATTCGCGACGGCGGATTGGTGCAGCAGGTATTTTAAAGCTCATAAGGACGGTACGGAATCAGCGTATTGGAGCTTTAAGTTCTGCCGGTATAGAAAATTAGAGCGGACTCTTGCTCCGCCGGAGTTATTAAGGCAAAGCCGTGCTTAAAAATCGCACGGTGCTGCTTTAATGTAAAAAATTCTATACACAAAGCATAAATTTTGCCAAAAGGCGCTCATTCACCGCATACTTAACGTTTTATTTACAGCTTTTGCATAAAATTGCCTCAAGAATACTGTAAACTTTTTGTGGAGATATTGATGATAGGAGTATTTTATATATTTTTTACGTGAATATCTTCTTAAATCAGCAGCGGGGAGGAAATCTATGTGCAGCTTCGGGATAAATGCGATGAAGAGGGCTTTCAAAGATTATACAGGCAGCATGTAGATGCCGTATACAGAGTATGTTATGGATTTATGAAAAACAGCGCGGACGCTGAGGACGCGGTGCAGGAAACCTTTTTAAAGGTTCTGCAAAAGGGCAGTTTACAGAATTTTGAAAGCCTGTCCCATGAACGCGCGTGGCTGATAGTGACAGCTTCTAACATTTGCAAAAACAATCTTAAGAGCTGGACGAGGCAGAAGCGCGAGGATATAGAGGATATAGAAAATACCGATGAGCTGATTTCTGATTATAAAGAAGCAGACGAAATAAATCCGGTGCTTGAGGCGGTGCTTGCATTGCCCGACAAATATAAAACAGCAATATATCTTTATTATTATGAGGAATATTCGTGCAGTGAAATTGCCGCTGCAATGGGAAAGAAGGAATCAAGTGTGCGAACCTTGCTAAAACGGGGAAGAGCTATTCTTGAGAAAAAAATAGGAGGCGGATCGTATGAAAAATGAGGATATAAAAAAAGCTTTTGAGCGCCTTTCTCCAAGCGGGGAGGCAAAGGAACGTATGCTCAAGGGAATTGCCGAAAAATCTGCGAATGCCGCTGCTGACAAGACTGCCGGAAAGATTTGCAGTCAGCCGATTAAAGCAAAGTTTAATTCTAAAATAGGTGTATGTACAGCGGTATTAGCCTGTGCGGCGGTTTTTGCCGTTACGGTTCTCAGTCCGGGACTTTTAAGCGGAGGCAAAAAAGAAGATCTCGTTGCGGAGCAGCAGCAAAGCCTGGAGACGTGTGTGCAGGAGAATATAGGCACCGTTTGTATTACGGCCGATTCCGCCGCAGCAGTATCCGGTACGGCTCTGACATCTGAAATAAGCGGAAATGCGGCTGTGCCTGACAAGTCAATATTTGGTATTGACCGGCAGATTCAGGAGGAGTCATCGCTTACAGAGACTGCTGTATCTGTAAAATCCGGCGCTTCCGAAAGTTCAGAGAAAAGCACTGTTATTACCACAGCTGCTGTTCAGGATGCGAGAGAACCTGATGAAAGTACTGCAGCAGCCGAAGCCTTGTGTACTGAGGAAACTTCTTCTGAAAAGGTCACGGAAAAAGCTGTCTATAAAAATTTGTATGATTTCAGCGATATTATATGGAACGGCAGAAGCTACAGCACTGATTATACAGAAGCGTCTTACGGCAGCATAAACAGCTTTCTAGGTTCAGGCGCTGCGCTTAATTATGAGACAAACAAGGCCTATACAGTTCTTATATATGAGCTGAAAAATGTTTCTGTAGAAGACGGCTTTGCGGTACAGTATTTAGGGCAGTCAAATTACTATATTTTCTATAGCGTTTCTTATTAAGCAAAGATTGTTCAATATATACAGATGTCTGTATCCGGCATCAAGAAAGGCTGCTGTGATTTAAGTTTCACGGCAGCCTTTTGTATTATTTTTTTAATCCGGTACTCAGCCTGATATGGCTTCGCGCATTGTTGCAACAGGAGTTGAAACCTTTTCAATATCAGCCCCTACGTTTTGCAGCTTTTCAACCAGTCCGCCGTATCCTCTTTCAATATGATATATATCTTCAATTTCAGTGATGCCCTTTGCGGCAAGACCTGCAATAATAAGCGCGGCTCCTGCCCTCAGGTCGCACGCCTTTACCGGTGCGCCGGTCAGCTTGCCCGTGCCTTCTATTACCGCTACCTTTCCGTCAACTGAAATATCCGCGCCCATTCTTCTCAGCTCGTCTACATAACGGAAGCGCTGTTCCCATACGCCTTCGGTAACAATACTTGTCCCTTCCGCAAGGGTGAGGAGAGTAGTCATCTGAGGCTGCATATCTGTTGGAAATCCGGGGTGGGGCATTGTTTTTATGTTTGTACGCACAAGAGGACCGTCCACCCAGACTCTTACGCTGTCGTCAAATTCGTCTACATTTACTCCGATTTTACGGAGCTTTGATGTGATAGGCTCCAAATGCTTCGGTATAACGTTCTTTATAATAACGTCTCCTCCTGTAGCTGCGGCAGCCACCATAAATGTACCCGCTTCTATCTGATCCGGTACTACGGAATAAGCAGTTCCATGCAAATACTCCACTCCGCGCACTTTTATAACATCAGTACCCGCGCCCATAATATCCGCGCCCATAGAATTTAGGAAGTTTGCAAGGTCTACTATATGAGGCTCTTTTGCCGCGTTTTCAATAACAGTAAGCCCTTTTGCGCGCACTGCCGCAAGCATTGCGTTCATAGTTGCGCCTACGGATACAACGTCTAAGTAAATCTGCGCACCTTTAAGCTCATCGGCGTAGAGGTCAACCATTCCGTATTCAATATTGCACTTTGCGCCAAGGGCGGAAAACGCTTTAAGATGCTGGTCAATAGGTCTGTCGCCCAAAGGACATCCTCCCGGCATTGATACTCTTGCCTTTGAAAATCTGCCCAGAAGAGCGCCCAAGAAATAATAGGAAGCTCTCATACGGCGTGCGCTTTCATAGGGTACGCAAAAATTTTTAAGTCCGTTTGCGGAAATACGAACTGTTGTTTTGTCAAGATACTCTACCTTTGCGCCCATTTCATACATAATGCGAAGGCTCATAGATACATCGCTGATGTCGGGCACATTTTCCAGAACGCATGGCTCGTCGCACAGCAGAACAGCCGGTATAAGCGCCACAGCAGCGTTTTTCGCGCCGCTGACTTCAATTTCACCGGACAGACGGCGGCCGCCGTGAATTATATATTTTTCCAAAACGTTTTCTCTCCTTAGTTGCAGCAGACGTTATATTAATTGCCTGTATTGCTTTAGCTTTTGTTTATTCTTATTCAAGGCACACCGCTGCATTGTAATGCCTCAGCCTCTAAAAAATCTGTCTTTTTATTATTTAAAATTTATTTTAAGTTTATTTTACGATTGAACTCTTCTATTATACACCATTTTTCATTATTTGTAAAGTGCTATAATGATAGATTTTTCATATTTTGTTACTATTTTCCAATATAAACAAAAATCCGGATTTATTTTTTACATATCAGTGTTTTTATTGCCTGTTGGCTTCCGCCCATGTTGTTATTTCAATACTTTCTATGATAATATCCTCAGCTGGAGCGGTATATCCGCCGTCCGATTCTGATTCCTTTACTGCAGCCGCGGTTATCTTATCAATGGTTTCAAAGCTTTCGTCACCATAAGCCTGACCGAAAACGGTCATTTGCTGAGAGTAGTTCGGAACGCCGCCTCTTTCAATAAACGCGTTTGTTACATCTTTAGCAGCGTCATCTATTTCTTCAAGGTCTGATATGATGTCATCGTCAAATTCAATAGAATTGCACACTAAAAAGCGTGTTCCGCAGTAATCTGCGGCGTTTCCGAAGAGATTGTTCCAGAAGCTTCTGTCGTGACCGGTCAGCGGGACGCAGAGCGCTCCCCGGAAAGGCCATAAATTTGCCGAAGTTTCAACTTCAAGGTTTTCCTCCGGCGATGCCGACTGAACTGCGCTCAGCTCTCCTGTATTGTCAGGGGAACCGGCGGAGAAGTAGACGTCCTCCTGAATCTGATATATATACGTTCCGTTATAGTACCCCTCTTTTGCAAGCTTTGTGAACTGCTCAACGTAATTCGGAGCTTCTTCCGGATAGAGAACTGCCGTTATGCTGCCCATGGAAGTATGAATAACTGCCGCAGGCGCGTCGTCTTCCGGCTCTTCAAGCTGGCGGAGATTTACGTTTGACATATCCAGATAATTATAGCTGTTCTGTCCGCAATAGGTGCTGCATGAAAACAGCACAAGGCTGAGTGCAGCCATAATGAACACAAGAATAGTCAGTTTTTTCGCTGCGGATTTGTTCTTTACGCTCATATTTGAGGTTCTCCTTAAAGCTTTGTAATTTCAGTTCCCTGTCTTGTTTCCTTTACCTGCCATCCGAGTGCGGCGATTTCATCGCGGAGCTTATCCGCAAGTGCAAAATCCTTAGCCTTTCTTGCTGCGGCTCTCTTTTCCGCGAGGGATTTTATCTCCGCCGGAACGTCGTCCGCCTTTTTCCGGTTGTAGAGGATTCCCAGAATTTCAGTCATAGTATCAAAAAGCTCCGCGCCCATAAGCAGCTGTTCCTTTGAAACTGTGCTGTCTGTACTCATTTTATTGAGATCTCTTGCCAGTTCAAAGAGCGCCGTTACCGCGTCTGCCGTATTGAGGTCTTCATCCATTGCCGCTTCAAACTGCGATCTTCTTTTTGCAAACAGTTCCTTTGCCTCATCTTTAACATCACCGCTTTTTGCCGCTGCCGCCGCACGGTCAATTGTATCGCGGCAGGTATAGAGGCGTTCAAGAGACGCCTTGCATGCGTCGAGCAGCTCTTTACAGTAGTTGATGGGGCTTCTGTAGTGAGCCTGAACCATCATATAACGTATGACCTCGTAGCCATACTTTTGGGCAACTTCTCTTACAGTAAAGAAATTGCCTAAAGATTTGGACATTTTTTTGTTATCTATATTTATATAGCCATTGTGCATCCAGTAATTGGAAAACAGCTTTCCGGAAGCGGATTCGCTCTGAGCGATTTCATTTTCATGATGCGGGAATATAAGGTCCTGACCGCCGCAGTGAATGTCAAGAGTCTCGCCTAAATAGCGGCTGGACATAGCCGAACATTCGATATGCCAGCCCGGTCTGCCCTGACCCCAGGGAGAATCCCAATACGGTTCGCCGGGTTTAGCGCCTTTCCATACGGCGAAGTCAAGCGGATCTTCTTTTATATCATTTACATCTATACGCGCGCCTGCCCGCAGTTCTTCTATAGGCTGACCGGAAAGCTTGCCGTATTCGGGGAATGAACGTGTGCGAAAATAAACGTCTCCGTTCTTTTCATAGGCGTGGCCGGATTCAACAAGCTTTTTTACAATACCAATGATAATGTCTATGTTTTCTGTAACCTTAGGCTGAATATCCGCGTCCATTACATTTAAGCCATGGGCGTCCTTTTTGTACTCATTTATATACTTTTCGGAAATTTTTGAGGGAGAGACACCCTCTTCATTTGCGCGGCGGATAATCTTATCGTCCACATCGGTAAAATTCTGAACATACGTAACCTTATATCCTTTGTATTTCAGGTATCGTCTCAGAACGTCAAAGGCGCAGATAGGGCGTGCATTTCCAATATGGATATAATTATACACCGTTGGGCCGCAGGCATAAATGCGTACATGATTTTCTTCCATAGGGACAAGCTCTTCAATTTTTCTCGACATGGTGTTATAGATTTTCATTTTAATATTCTCCTTTATTTTTCGGCTTTACGTCCTGTTCATTGCAATCATGGTGTTCACGATTCATATCGCAGCGATGTTCCAGATAATCCACTTCCGATTTGATACGCTTCATACCGCAGCGCAGTTCGGTTATATCCTGCATAGTAAGATCCGGATAATGAATCTGGTCAAGATCCTGTTCTACCTTTACTCCATTGCGGACTGCCACACGTGCCGGGACTCCCACTGCCGTGCAGTTTTTCGGAATATTTTTAAGCACCACGGCGTTTGCAGCCACCTTTACGTTATCGCCTATTTCGATGGGTCCCAGAATCTTTGCTCCCGCGCCTACCATTACATTATTCCCAAGGGTAGGGTGGCGTTTGCCTTTATCTTTGCCGGTGCCTCCAAGGGTTACGCCCTGGTACAAAAGGCAGTTGTCGCCTATTATTGTGGTTTCTCCTATGACAACGCCCATACCGTGGTCAATAAAAAGACCTTTGCCTATTTCGGCGCCGGGGTGGATTTCAATTCCGGTTTTATGGCGCGAGCGCTGGGATATGATGCGCGCGACAGTAAACATTCCGTGCTTATAGAACCAATGTGCCCTGCGATAGCTTCGCACGGCTTTAAGCCCTGAATAAGTGAGAATAATTTCAAAGCTGCTTCTTGCAGCAGGGTCTTTATCTTTAATAACAGCAATATCTTCTTTCAGTCTACGAAACAAAAAAGCACCGCCTTTCCATTTGAGTAACAAAAAACCTCTGGTAATGCCAAACACATTTACCCAGAGGCGGCATAGTGAGCCACGGTTCCACTCTGATTTATAACTCAAAGCCTTTAACGCAGGCGCTGCGGGTGCGAATACATGGCAAAAGCTTTCCCCGCACCGACTAACAGCCGCACTTCACAAAGGATACGTATACCGTCACACCGTCCCGATACTCTCTTAACCGCTTTCCAAAGCTACTTTGACTGCTGCGTCTTTATTCAGAATAAATTCCTTTACAACTATATTATATGCACATTTTTACATTTTGTCAAGGGATTTAACGGATTCTATAAAAATAATCTTTTGTTCGGCGTGTTTACAAATTTCATATTTTATGGTATATTTATGTTGCAGATATACATCAGGCTGGAAGCGGAAATTCTGCGGCGCCGCCTGAAAACAAAACAGCAAAGAGGTGTTTTTATATGAAGCCGGGGGAAACTATGTTTCATTTGAAATGTACGTCAAAGGATATCGGGAAATACGTTTTTTTGCCCGGAGATCCGGGACGAACCGATTTTATAGCAGGTTATCTTGAAGGAGCGGAGTTCATTTGCAGCAACAGGGAGTTTGCCGTCTGGACAGGCAGCCTTGAGGGGGAGCCTGTAAGCGTTGTGTCAACAGGTATCGGAGGTCCTTCTGCGGCAATAGCCATGGAAGAGCTTGCGATGTGCGGAGCTAATACATTTATAAGAATAGGAACCTGCGGCGGAATGCAGGCTGAGATACCTGCCGGAAGGCTTATTATTCCGTCAGGCGCGGTTCGCATGGAAGGAACAACCCGTGAATATATGCCTATAGCGTTTCCTGCCGTTCCGGATTTTGAGCTTGCCTGCGCCATAGTGAATGCCGCAAAAGAACTGCATATGCCGTATTCCGTCGGCGTGGTACAGTGCAAGGATTCATTTTACGGGCAGCACAGTCCGGAGAGAATGCCTGTTGCCAATCGTCTTAAAGAGGACTGGAACGCGTGGATAGCGGCCGGAGTACTGGCGTCTGAGATGGAATCGGCAGCGCTGTTTGTAACATCGGCAGTGCTTCATGTAAGGTGCGCGTCGGTGCTCAATATGATATGGAATCAGGAACGCGAAAAGAAATATGGAATGGAAACTTCCGCGCAGCTTGATATGGACGCAGCGGTGAGGACAGCAGTTCTGGCGATGAGAAATGTTATAGCGTTAAATAAAACGTGCAAAGGCGATACCGTTTAAGGAGATTCACCGGCTTTGTACAGCGGCTGATTTTTCATATATTTACAAAATTATCTTGCAATGTTATAATAAATATGCTATAATAAACTCACTATAATTTGCAGGGAGGAAATTTAGAAATGGCGAAAAATAATAAAAAAATGGTCACTGCCATAACTTCTATGGAAGAAGATTTTGCGCAGTGGTATACAGATATAGTAAAAAAAGCTGAGCTTATTGAGTATACAAGCGTTAAGGGATGCATGGTTATCCGCCCTTACGCATATGCTATATGGGAAAATATACAGAGAATCCTTGACGGCATGTTTAAGGACACAGGTCATGAAAACGTTTGTATGCCTATGTTCATACCTGAAAGTCTCCTCCAAAAGGAAAAAGATCATGTAGAGGGCTTTGCCCCTGAGGTCGCATGGGTAACTCACGGAGGCTCTGAAGAGCTTGAGGAAAGGCTTTGCGTCCGCCCTACCTCAGAGACACTGTTTTGCGAGCATTATTCCAATATTGTGCATAGCTACCGCGATCTTCCTAAGCTTTATAATCAGTGGGCAAATGTTGTCCGCTGGGAAAAGACCACCCGTCCGTTTCTGCGTTCCCGTGAATTTCTGTGGCAGGAGGGACACACTATTCATGCTACTGCCGAAGAAGCAATTGAAGAGACAAAGCGCATGCTGAATGTGTATACTGATTTTTGCAGAGACGCTTTGGCAATGCCCGTTATTCAGGGAAGGAAAACCGACAGCGATAAGTTCGCGGGGGCTGAGGCCACCTACGCTATTGAAGCTCTTATGCACGACGGCAAGGCATTGCAGGCAGGCACTTCTCATTATTTCGGCGACGGCTTCGCAAGAGCTTTTGATATTCAGTATACTGATAAGGATAATAAATTGAGATATCCTCACCAGACAAGCTGGGGCGTTACTACCCGTCTTATCGGCGCGATTATCATGACTCACGGCGATGACAACGGTCTGGTTCTTCCGCCTGATGTAGCTCCTGTTCAGGCTGTTATTATTCCTATTGCTCAGCATAAAGAAGGCGTTGCTGAAAAAGCCGCTGAGCTTTACAAATCTCTTAAAGCTGCCGGCATACGTACCAAAATGGACGATTCCGAAAATTCGCCTGGCTGGAAGTTTGCTGAATATGAGATGAAAGGCGTTCCGATTCGCGTTGAAATCGGACCTAAGGACATTGAAAATAATCAGTGCGTTTTGGTAATGCGCCACAACGGCAAAAAGTCTGTCGTTTCTCTTGACGAAGCAGCAGCTGCGGTTCAGACCGGACTTAAAGAGGTTCACGACGGTATGTATGAAAACGCTCTCAGAAATCGTGAGGAGCATACATATACATGCGAAACCTGCGATGAAATCATATCTGTTCTGGAGGAGAAGGGCGACGGCTTTGTAAAAGCGCTCTGGTGCGGCGATGAGACCTGTGAAGAACAGGTTAAGGAAAAGACAGGCGTCGGTTCGCGGTGCATTTCTCTGGAACAGGAAAAAATCACAGGCAAATGCGTATGCTGCGGAAAGCCTGCGAAGGCAATGGTATATTGGGGAAAAGCTTATTAAGGAGGGCTTGAAAATGAATAAAGCATCTGTTATAAACTGGAAAGGTATGCCTGTAGCTGAACTTAAAGCCGGCGGCTATACCGCAATGATCGCAAATGAGATAGGTTCAAATGTTATCCGCCTTCACGATGATGTAAACGGTGTTGAATTTTTTCGCCATACGGCTGACGTTACGCCTGAAATAATCAAAGGCAGCACTGAAGTTTGGGGTCTGCCTAATCTGTATCTTCCCAATCGTCTTGCAAACGGCGTTCTCAGAACGTCCGATGCTGTTTATCAGCTGCCCGTCAATGAAAAAGCGCCGTATAATAATCACATTCATTTTATCCTGCAAAAGCGCTGCCACCGTCTTACAGAGCTTTGCGCAGATGAATCCGGCGCATGGGCAAAGACTGAGTACATATTTGACGAAAATGACGAGTACTTCCAGTATCTGCCTATAAAATTTAAAGCTGAGTTTTTATTTGAACTTTCTGAAGCCGGCTTTAAACACAGAGTAAGGCTTACCAATTTATCTGATGTAATGATGCCTGTATCCTTCGCGACTCACACTGCCATTAACAGTCCCTTTGCTGACGGCGGAAAGCAGGAGGATATAAGGATAAAAGTTCCTGTTCTGGAGAGATGGATTCTGAATGAGCGCTGCCTGCCTACAGGTGAAATTCTTCCTCTTGATGATTATGATATGGAGTACAAAAACGGAACGAAATGTCCTGTTTTGACGAATGTTGACAACGATATGTACACTGCAGGCGCACAGGAACTGAATGGCAGCGAGTTCCATGGCATTGCCATGATAGATAAAACCAAAGGAGTTGGGATTGCCTATGAGGTATCAGGCGAATACGGCTTCTGGATTATGTGGAACGACAAAGGCTTTAACGGATATTTTTGTCCCGAGCCTATGACTGCCATGATAGACGCTCCGAATCTCGACATGCCCAGAGAGCAGACGGGTTACCGCGAAATAGCTCCCGGTGAAAGCTTTGAAGCGCGGCAGAGGTTCTATACGCTTAATACTAATTTCCTGTCAACCTGATGAAAGAGATTAGTAAAGCCATCGGTTTTTCTAATAAATAAAATGTTTTGGGGTTCCTTATTCCTCAAAACGTTTTTCTTTTTCATTTTATGCTTTTGTTTGCTTTTACTTAATTTTACTCATTATTATATTTTCCATACAGAATCACCTTGAAAATCGTTGAAGTGTGGATAAAAAAGCATTTTTTCACAAATAAAAAAAAGCCGAAAAAAGGTATTGACATTTTTCTTTGATTGTGGTATACTTATAAAGTCGCAGGGAACGAGAAGTTCGGACGGCGCAATCAATATGGCGGCATAGCTCAGTTGGCTAGAGTACTCGGTTCATACCCGATTGGTCGTTGGTTCAAATCCTACTGCCGCTACCATAAAGGCCCGTTGGTCAAGGGGTTAAGACACCGCCCTTTCACGGCGGAATCATGGGTTCAAATCCCGTACGGGTCACCAGTTAGTATGCTCGGAAACAGCGTAATATCGCCGTTTCCGAGTTTTTCTTTTGTTATAAGCAAGGCTTCGCTTCGGGCTGATTTGTTAAAAAAATCACATAGCTAATTTGCATTTTTGCTATATTTAATCAAAAAAGTGTTGACATATATTGCCTAATGTGCTATTATATTCATAGAGTACAGAATATTTCATATTTTAATAGGAACAGCGCTTCATTTCTGCACCGTGAAGCGTTTGGACTTATGATAGAAGCCGTGTGAAACAATATTTTTTGGGGAGGTAAAACTATATGAAATTCAAAAAAACAGCTTCATTCATTATAAGCGGCTGCCTTATGATTACAAGCGGGCTGGCAGGCGTACTTCCTGCAGGCAGCGCTTCAGCCGCTTCAAACAAATCAAGAGTATCTGTTCACGATCCGTCAATTATCAAAGCAAATGACGGCACTTACTACGTTTTCGGTTCGCATATCGATGCTGCCAAAAGCACGGATCTTCAGAACTGGAACCGGTTCACAAACGGTTATGCCACAACAAATAATGTGGAATTTGGCGATCTTTCACAAAATCTCGCAAAGGCATTTGCATGGGCCGGCGAAGATCTTGAGGACTGCGAGGGCGGCTATGCTGTGTGGGCGCCTGACGTTGTATGGGACGAGGATTATGTCAATACCGACGGCACTAAAGGCGCGTATCTCATGTATTTCTGCACTTCATCGACTTATATGCGTTCTGTTATAGCTTACGCTGTTTCTAAAACTATAGAGGGTCCGTATACTTTTGCGGATACTCTCATCTACTCGGGATTTACTGAAAATGACAGCTATGCCACAAGCACCACTAAAAATGTTAACCGCAAGTATACCTCAACAAATATAGATGAACTTATCGCCGCCGGAGAAGTCACATATAACAGCGGATGGTTCAGCAACAGCAATTTCAACAATTCCCTTTATCCCAATGCAATAGACCCTACTATCTATTATGATACCGACGGCAGGATGTATATGGTTTACGGCTCATGGTCGGGAGGAATATTCACCCTTGAGATCGATCCGTCCACAGGAAAATGCATACACCCTGAAACAGGCACTACCTCTGACGGAAGAATGATAGACAGCTACTTCGGAACTAAGATAGCAGGCGGTTACTACAAATCCGGCGAGGGACCCTTCATAGAATACAACGCCGATAACGGCTACTACTACCTTTGGACTACTTACGGCGGACTTCTTTCAGAGGGCGGCTATAATATGCGTGTATCACGGTCAAAAAGCCCGACGGGACCTTTTTATGATGCAGCAGGAAATGCCGCTGTCTTTACGGCTAATACGGATCTTGACAGTGTCGGACTGAAGGTAATGGGGAACTACAAGTTCAGTTCGCTGAATACGGCATATATGGCTTGCGGACACAACTCCGTTCTGCGCGACGATGACGGACAGTGGTATCTGTTCTACCATGCGCGGTTTGATGACGGAAGCGAATATCATGAAGTGCGGGTACATACCATGTACTTCAATGACGAGGACTGGCCGGTAGTAGCTCCCTTTGAGTACAGCGGAGACACTATGGCTCAATTTGGATACGAAACAGCGGACATCACGGGAGATTACGAGTATATCAACCATGGAAACGCGACAGACGGAAATATAATCAATTACAGCAGCATCACCCTTAATGCAGACGGTTCTATAAGCGGTGCGGTTACAGGCAGCTGGTCGCAGGCGGAAGACAGTTCCGCAGCAGTTATCACAATAGGCGGACAGAGCTACAGCGGCTATTTCCTGGCTGCTCAGGATGAGAACGGCAAAAAGGTAATGTCCTTTACAGCTGTAGGCAGCAACAATCAGACTGTATGGGGCGCTAAGACCGATGCTTTCACTGGAACAGAACGGGAGGGCAATTTCGACTACACAAACAATGACAGTAAGCTTGTATACGCTCCCGATACCGCGTCAGGGACAGGTTCGTCTGTTAAAATCGAAGATACAGAGCTTCTCAGCGGAGTTTCCTATTATATTACAAACAAAAACAGCGGAAAGGTGCTTGACCTTGAAAACGGCAGCACAGACGGCGGTACAAATATTCAGCAGTGGACAAAAACAGGCGGTTCCGCGCAGGAGTGGCGCTTGATTGCCGAAGATGACGGCTATTGCAGGATTGTTTCGCTCGCCGATGAGAGCATGTGCATCTCAGCAGCCGAAAGCTCAGCGGATAACGGAATAAATATCGAGCTTCAGAAATATACCGGCGCTGACGCGCAATTATGGAAGCTGGTAAAAAGCGGCAGCTATTACGGAATTGTATCAAAATGCTCAGGCGATGCAGCCGGTCTTGATGTGTATGACTGGTCTGACGAAAACGGCGGAAATATCAATCAGTGGGAATACTGGGAAGGCGACTGCCAGCTGTGGAGCGTTACTCCTGTATGTCCGTATGTTCCGGATGGAAGTTACACATTAAAAGACACGGGCAGCGGTGAACTGCTTGGGGACGAATGGACTTTTACAGAGCTTGAAAACGGGGAGTATCTGGTAAGCCCCTCCGACGGTTCAGCATCATATTCAGCAACGATTACCGCAAATAAGAACGGCTCGTATACTTTGCTCTCCGCCGGCAGCGGCAGCTTCACAGACGGAATAAGCTATGTTATCGAACCGGCAGCAGCTGAGAAGAAAACCGTTATCGGAGATGTTAATGCCGACGGTTCATTCACTATCGCAGACTTGGTAATGATGCAGAAGTTCCTTCTCGGCGCAGGTACGCTGACCGACCCGCAGGCAGGCGATCTCTGCGAGGACGGCATAATAAATGTATTTGACATGGCTATGATGAAATATCTGATAGTAAACATATAACATGTAATTGATTCTCTTTTTCGCAGTCAGGAGCATATCAGGATTGACCGATATAGCTTTCAAGTTTAAAAAAACGAATACAAACATAAAAAAGTTTGTGCAAAATACCTCGTGAAAAATTTGTTTAGCTATGGTATAATTAAAAAGTATCGTACAGTTCGCGCCTAAGCCTTGTGAGCGTCAGAATTTGCGGTGCGCCTTAAAAACAAATTGAATATGACGATAGTGACACACGTTTTACCTGCAGGTATGTAAATCTGATTACGAATTACGCAAATTCAGATTTTCTGCTTTACCAGAAAACGTGTGTCTTTTTCGTCCGATGAAAAGGAGAATCTTTATGCCAAAAAATCAATTCCAGAGGACTATTTTTGCACTGCTGACGGTTGTTATCACCGTGCATGCTTACGTTTTTTACAGCCTGTATGTTGTAAACGGAGGCAGCCTTATGAGCGCTTCCGGTACGTCAAGCGTAATTTCCGCTATTAACAGCATGGGCGGAGTTTATATGGTGGGCAGAAACGTTCCTATATGGGCTGTAGTAATTACTGAATTTGTGTTTGCAATGATGCTGGAGCTGACAGTAGGAAGTCCGTTTTCATTTCGTTTGGCAAGCAAGGTATTTGACCCTGCCAAAACCCATCCGGTCATATTTGAAACAGCAATTATCTGCGCGACCGTTGGGCTTATGTGTCCGTCCATGAGCTTTATCGCTTCGTGGCTGTATTATCCTTATTATAACGGATTCAATATTATTACATTTTTCGCTAACTGGATAAAGCTTGTATGTCTGAATTTCCCGTTTGCGTTTTTCTCGCAGCTTTTCTTTATACAGCCATTGGTAAGAACAGTTTTCAAAGCTATTTTTGTAAGGCGCAAATCTGAGAACCTTGCGGCAAGCAGCATATCGTAATCGCATACGCTTCGCCGTATTATGAAAATCCCGTACCGGACATTACCGGCACGGGATTCTTGTTTTACATTATTCTCTCAACAGCCGAATGAAAAGCGGCGCCGTTTCTTTCATAAGGCAGGCAGGAAATTAGTATTAGAAATTTACTGTAAACTCGGCATATTTGCCATATTCGCTGACTGCGGTTATATCGCCGCCATGGGCGTTCACTATTGATTTTGCAATGGAAAGTCCAAGACCAAAGCTGTCCTGATACGCGCTTCTGAAATTTTCCGAACGGTAGAATCTGTCGAAAATATGCGGCAGCGATTCCGGAGGGATTCCTTTTCCCTCATTGTAAACCGTAAGAACAGGGCGATGATTCTTTCTGTGAAGATTTACCGTTATCTTTCCGTTTTCCGGAGTATATTTGAACGCGTTGTCAAGAAGAATCGATACTACCTGTTTTATATCATCGCATATGCCGCTGTAATATATATCCTCTGTAATATCATAGCTGAAATCTATTTTGTTTTCAAAGGCGTGGCTTTCAAAGGGCAGTACTATTTCCTCGCAGCATTCTGAAAGCGAGAATTTCTTTCTTTCGGGGCACGTGCTTGCCTCGTCAATACAGGCGAGAGTAAGCAGATTCCGTATAAGCTTGTTCATACGTTCCGCTTCCGACAGGATATTTTTTAAATGCCTGTTATCGCTTTCGTTTTCTTTGCTGTCTCCGGACATTGC
>CAZINV010000003.1:0-21046 GCA_964540685.1 uncultured Ruminococcus sp. | reverse complement strand
GTTAAAAGAATCTTCGACCTTTTGTTCGCTCTTGTTTTAGGAGCTGCCTGCCTGCCTGCCAGTCTCATTATAGCATTTTTCATAAAAATAGAGGACGGCGGAAAAGTGCTGTACAAGCAAAAAAGGCTTACTCTTGACGATAAGCTTTTTTACGTTTATAAATTCAGAAGCATGATTCCGGATGCCGAAAAGAACGGCGCCCAGCTTGCCGCGGAAGGTGACAGCCGCATAACAAAAACAGGCAGAATCCTAAGAAAATACCGCTTTGATGAAATTCCGCAGATTCTGAATATCCTGAAAGGGGATATGTCTGTTGTAGGTCCAAGACCTGAAAGGCCGGAGCTTGCGCATAAATATGAAATGGATATGCCTGAATTTGATTTCAGACTGCGCGTCAAGGCAGGGCTTACAGGCTACGCGCAGGTAACGGGTCTTTACGACACATCCCCATATGACAAGCTGAAAATGGATATGATGTATATCGAACAGTATTCTCTGCTTCTTGACCTCAGAATAATCATGATGACCATAAAAATCATGCTTTTCCCCGGAGAAAGCAACGAGGAAACCAAACTTCATGAGCAGCAAAAGACCGATAATATATTCAAGCAGAATGATGAAGACAGGTGAGATAAATATGAAAATTACAGCAGTTATCATGGCAGGCGGAAAGGGAGAAAGATTTTGGCCGAAAAGCAGAACAAGTCTTCCAAAGCAGTTTCTCTCTCTTACAGCTGACGGGGAAACTATGATTCAAAAAACAGCTGCAAGACTGAAAGGCATATCCGAACCGGATGACATTTTTGTTGTGACAAATAAAATGTACGGGACGCTTGCGGCAGAGCAGCTGCCATATATCCCGAAGGAAAACATTTTTTTAGAACCTTGCGGCAGAAATACAGCTCCATGCATCGCTCTTGCAGCAGCGGTAATAGAAAAAAAATACGGCAAAGACGCAATAATGCTCGTCCTCCCCTCTGACCACCTTATCAGATACAAGGAAATGTATGCCGATACCCTCCGCCAAGCCATTGCAGTGGCACAGTACGGACAGAGGCTTGTAACTATCGGCATAACGCCCTCTTATCCCGAAACCGGATACGGCTATATCCAGTTTGAACGGGACGCCGGACTGGACATGAGAGGCGTGTATCAGGTAAGCCGCTTCGTTGAGAAGCCGGATATAGATACTGCCAAAAGCTACATCGCGTCAAGAAAATATCTCTGGAACAGCGGAATGTTCGTGTGGAAGGCAGGCTCTATTCTCAGCAATATGGAAAAGCTCATGCCGGAGGTTTTCGCCGGAGTCTCGGAAATTGCCGGTGCATTCGGAACAGATGATTTTGAAAGACTTATGGAGGAAAATTACGAAAAGCTGCCAAGCGAATCAGTTGACATAGGGATCCTGGAAAAAGCTGATGAAATATACACTGTACCCGGCAGCTTCGGCTGGGATGATGTGGGAAACTGGCTGGCTGTCGAACGTATAAATTCCACAAACGAGCTTGGCAATTACGTTGAAGGCGACGTTATAACAATAGATACGGAACACAGCACTATATGCGGCGGAAAACGTCTCATCGCGGCTGTCGGCGTGGAAGATCTTGTCATTGTAGATACCGATGACGCGATACTTATCTGCGCTAAGGATAAAACCCAGGATGTTAAAAAGGTTATAGAAAATCTAAAAATATGCAACAGGAACAGCTTGCTGTAAAAACAGCACTGCTTAAAGAAAAAGGAGTTAATAAAAATGGCTAAACACGCACTTATCACAGGCATCACCGGACAGGACGGATCTTATCTGGCGGAGCTGCTTCTGGAAAAGGGATATGAGGTCTACGGAATTATGCGCCGTAAAAGCGTTCTCGATTACGGTAACGCAGAACACCTTAAAGACAAAATCCGTTTTATCTATGCCGATATGACTGACGAGGTTTCTCTTATAACAGCAATGCGTATCTCTCAGGCTGACGAGGTTTACAACCTTGCGGCACAGTCCTTTGTCGCTACAAGCTGGGAACAGCCTATTGCAACCGCTGAAATTGACGCCATGGGCGTTACAAAGCTTCTGGAGGCTATTCGCATAGTAAAGCCCGGCGCACGGTTCTATCAGGCGTCTACTTCTGAAATGTTCGGTCTTGTTCAGGAAATGCCTCAGACGGAAAAAACGCCTTTCTATCCAAGAAGCCCCTACGGCGCCGCTAAACTTTACGGTCACTGGATAACAAAGAATTATCGTGAAAGCTACGGGCTTTTCGCATGCTCGGGCATTCTCTTCAATCACGAATCGGAAAGAAGAGGCCTTGAATTTGTAACAAGGAAAATCACAAACGCCGCCGCAAGAATAAAGCTGGGCAAACAGGAGTTCTTAGATCTGGGGAACATGGATTCAAAACGCGACTGGGGCCACTCCAAAGATTACGTGCGCGCAATGTGGCTTATGCTTCAGCAGGACGCTCCGGATGATTATGTCATCGCGTCAGGAGAAACAAGAACCGTAAGGGAATTTGCGGAAATCGCTTTCGCTCATGCGGGCATTGAAATAGAATGGCATGGCAGCGGCGTAAATGAAACAGGCGTTGACAAGGCAACAGGAAAAACTGTTGTAAAGGTAAATCCGAAATTTTTCCGGCCTGCCGAAGTGGACGTACTGCTTGGCAACCCTGCAAAGGCAGAAGCTGTTCTCGGCTGGAAAAGAGAAATCTCATTCCCGCAGCTTGTTGAGAGAATGGTTGAAAACGACATGAAAATTGCCGCTGCTGAAAAGTGAGCACATTAGTATTCGGAGGCAAACATGAAAATCGCATTTGACGCGCTTCCTCTTATCAGCGAGAAAATGACAGGCATTGGGTACTGTCAGGCAGGACAGATACAGGCTCTTATGTCGCTGCACCCGGAAGAACAGTATGTCATGCAGTTTTTTGCGGCAGGCGACGGAGGAGAAAAACGAAAAAGGCTTAAAAGCTACGAGGACTCCCGTGCGGAGCTTCGTCAGGCAAATTTCTCAGGCTATCTCTATCGCCTTGTGTCAAATTTTCTGCCTCTGCCATATAATAAATTTTTCGGCAGCGACGCGGATGTAACTCACTTTTTTAACTATATAGTACCGCCTAAGGTCAGCGGAAAAGCTGTTGTTACAGTTCACGATATGGTATATAAAGCCTTTCCGGAAACCGTAAGAGGCCGCACAAAATATATGCTTGAAACAGGTCTGAAGCGTTCAATGAAAAGAGCCGATCTTATAGTGACAGACTCCGAATTTTCACGCACTGAAATAATAAAATATTTTCCCCAGTGGGAAAAAAAGCTCAGGGTCGTTCCATGCGGCGTTGACAAAAGCCGCTTTCACCCTGTGACAAATCAAACACGCATTGATGAAACAAAAAACTTTTTAGGAATAGACAGAGATTACTTCCTGTACCTCGGCACGCTTGAGCCTCGAAAAAACCTGAGAAGGCTTGTAATTGCATATGATCAATTCCGCAAAGGCAAATCGGAATATCCCTGCCTTGTGCTTGCAGGAGGAAAAGGCTGGCTTAATCAGGAGCTTATGAGTGCCATAAAGGAGCTTAATCTGGAAACAGATGTAAAGCTGGTTTCCTACGTGCCGGAGGAGCATATCTGCGCTCTTATGTCAGGCGCGCTCAGCTTTGTGTTTCCGTCAATATATGAGGGCTTTGGAATGCCTCCCCTTGAAGCTATGGCATGCGGCGTGCCGGTGCTTACTACGCAGGCTGCATCGCTGCCTGAGGTGGTCGGCGGCAGCGCTATGATATGCAGCCCGTACCACACGGATGAAATGACTGACTGCCTGGAAAAGCTTTACTTTGATTCCAAGCTCAGAAGCGAACTTTCCGAAGCAGGCATCAGACGTGCAAGAATGTTTTCATGGGAAAATGCCGCTGCTATTCTTTACGACGTATACAAGGAGGCGCTTAGTGGCTGAAAACAAAAAGCTGCGTGTTTTGCAGATAAACAAAGCCTACTATCCTCATATAGGAGGCATAGAAAGCCTTGTGAGAACATACGGGCGGGAGCTTGCAAAACGTAACGATATTGAAATGCAGGTGCTTGTATGCCAGGATAAAAAAGGGAAAACCTCTCACGAAATCATAGAGGGCGTATCCGTTACAAGGGCAGGCAGCTTGGGAACGTGCTTTTCCTGCCCTGTTTCTTTTTCATTTTTCAAATTGTTCAGAAAAATGTCGCAAAACGCGGATGTAATCCTTTTTCATATGCCTTTCCCTCTGGGAGATCTTGCCTGTATTTTGTCAAAATTCAAGGGAAAGACCGTACTTGCATGGCACAGCGACGTTGTAAAGCAAAAAAAACTGCTGATGTTATATAAGCCTGTGCTTATGAAATTTCTCAAACGCGCCGATGTTATCATCGCAGCTACGCAGGGACATATTGACAGTTCGCCTTTTCTTACGCAGTTCCGCGATAAATGCAGGGTTATCCCCTACGGGCTGGACGCGGACGCATATATAAACGCTCCCTTTAAGCCGCTGCTTACGAATATGCTGCACGAAAAAAACGCCGTAAAGGTTCTCTTTACAGGGCGGCTCGTTTATTACAAGGGAATCGAAACGCTGATTGAAAGCTTCAAAAAAGTTCGCGGCTGCGAGCTTTTTATAGTTGGTACGGGAATACTGGAAGAAAAGGCACGCGGTATGGCGGCGGAAATGAAACAAAAAGTCCATTTTCTCGGCGTGCTCTCCGATGAAGACCTTAAGGCGGCATTCCGTGACTGCGATATATTTGTACTGCCGTCTGTTGCAAACAGCGAGGCGTTTGGAATAGTTCAGCTTGAAGCAATGGTTTACGGGAAACCTGTTATAAATACGGCTCTGCCTACAGGCGTGCCTCTTGTAAGCCTGCATGAAAAAACAGGGCTTACAGTGCCTCCCGGAGATGCTGAGGCTTTGGCGGCAGCTATAAATCTCCTTGCGGAAAATAAAGAACTTCGTGAAAAGTACGGTGAAGCGGCTGCAAAGCGCGTCAGAGAAAACTTCCTTGAAAAGGACGTTTTAAACAAAATATATGAGATTTTGAAAGGCGGCAGTGACATTTGAAAAACAAAAAAGCTAAAAGAGCACTGATAATCGGCGCTGCCGGATTTGTAGGCGGCTATCTTGCAGAGCATCTGAAAAATAATCTGCACAGGGATACGTTCCTCACAAAGCTTCCCCATGAAAAAATAAATACAGAGGGCTTTGAGGTTCGTGACCTTGATATATTGAAGCAGGAGAATATACGCTCTCTGCTGATGGAAATACGTCCTGACGAGATATATCATCTGGCAGCGCAGAGTTCTGTGGCTGTTTCATGGAAAAATCCCCGCCTTACGTCGGATGTGAACATTTCAGGCTGTCTGAATCTGCTTGAAGCTGTAAGGAGTACAGATGATTATTCGCCTAAAATACTTCTTATCGGTTCAGGAGAGGAATACGGCTTTCTGCCAAAGGGAGTGTCCCTTGTATCTGAGGAGACTCCGATAAATCCCGCAAACCCTTACGCTGTTACAAAAGCCGCGCAGAATATGTTCGGCAGAATATATGCAAAAAGCTGCGGAATGCGCATAGTTATGGTCAGAGCCTTTAATCATATAGGAAAAGGTCAGCTCCCTCAGTTTGCGGCAGCTGATTTTTGCAGGCAGACTGCGGAAATCATGCTGGGCATGAGAGACAGCGTTATACGCACCGGCAATCTCAGTGCAAAACGTGATTTTACAGATGTGCGGGACGTTGTAAGAGCATACGGTTTGCTTGCTGAAAGCGGCAGAGACGGCGAAACATATAACGTAGGCAGCGGCGTCAGCATATCCATAGAAGCTTTGCTTGACGAAATAATAATGCTTAGCGGCATTGATATAAAAAAAGAAATTGATCCGAAAAAGCTCAGACCTTCCGATATTCCGGAAATAAGAGCTGATATATCCAAGCTTCAAAGGGATACGTCATGGCGTCCTCAAATACCTGTTTCACGCACTTTAAGCGAAATGCTTGAGTATGAGCTTAATAAAATAAGAGAGGAGAAAGACAATGGCAGTAAAGGATGACCGTTCAAAACCTGACCAGCGCATTATTGTGGAAACATACTCCGAAGAGCTTACAGGGCTTTCCCGCAGCCCTTCAATGATTCTGGTACATAAGTTCGGAGAAAGGCAAAACGCCTATAACCGAAACATGGAAACACGTATGCAGGCGGTTCAGTCGGTTTGCCGCCGGTTTCAGAGCGAGATAAATACGCTTCAAAATGAAAACGAGCGCCTTAAAGCGGAGCTGCGCGTTGAAACAAACCGCAACCGTGAACTTTTTGAACGAATGGCTGCCGAAATAAAAAAGATGGAAAATGAAATCAATATGATAAGGCTGTCAGCTAAGCTTAACTCAAATAATATTGATATTCTGGTCGCTGAAAACAAAGCAAGGAAAGAGGAAAAAAGCAGGTCAGATGATGAAAATATGGTGAAAAATGGCGGGAATAATTGACACAAAAGGCTGATTGTGATATAATATAGTTAAAGTGCTTCGCACATCCGCGCGCTTAAGCGTGCTCCGTGCGAATCGGCAGACAGCAAACGCCGAAAGATTTTTCTGCTTGCTGTAAATATATGTAAAACCGATTTGGACAAGTGATTTACGGAGGTATTATTATGGGCATTTTTTCAAGAATCGGCGATGTGCTTAAAGCAAACATCAATGATATGATAGATCGTGCAGAGGATCCTGAAAAAATGGTAAAACAGATAATTATCGATTTACAGAAGGACGTTCGCACTTCAACAGAAGCTCTCGGCAAAGCAATGGCAAGCCAGAGAGTCGCAGAACGCCAGCATGAACAGGCTGTACGTACATCTGCAAACTGGGAGTCAAAGGCAAAGGCCGCTATTGCCGCAGGCAATACGGAAATGGCTAAAAAGGCTCTTTCATATAAAGTCAAGGCTGATGCCGACGTTGAATCAACAGCGCAAATGCTGGAAACTATAACAACACAGACAGAAGCTATACGCGATCAGGTAGAAGCGCTGAAGTCTAAGCTTGAAGAGGCAAAAAGCAGACAGTCTATGCTTATCGCGCGTTCGCAGATGGCTAAAACCCAGAAGAATCTCGCTCAGTCTGTAGGCGGAATAGATTCCTCCGCCGCTCTTGACAAGTTTAACCGCATGGAGGAAAAAATCGAAAAGCAGGAGGCGGAAGCAGCCGCGTTTTCAGAGATCGCATCTGCGGGCAGTGATATGAAGAGCTTTGAGGATCTTGAAAATGACATGAAGGTAGATGCGGAGCTTCAGCGCCTTATGGCTGAAATGAGCGGCAGTACCGGCGCTTCAGCGGAAGAAGAAGGAGGCGTTTTATAATGGACAAAAAGGCAAACGCCCTTTCCGGAATTTCATTTTTACTTGCAGCGATAATCTCTCTGTCAGCAATAGCATATTTCGTATGCAATATAATGGAAAAACGAGCTTATAAGGAAAGATGGAGCGACTATGACGAGTGCGGTCTTGGATAAGAACTGATTTAATAAAAACAACGGGCTGTCAAAAGGTTGCATACCGAATGGCAGCCTGTTTTTTAAATGTAATAACAATAACGTGAAAGTCGAAAGGAGTTCTATGGAAAAGGAAAAAAATTCAAAATTTATACAGCATATCACTGATATGGCAAAAACACGCAAGCAAAACGCAGATAAGATAGCAGAGCTTGCCAATGAATCAAAAGAAAGATACAAAATACCTGTAGAGCTTTACAGCAAGTACGATGTAAAGCGCGGTCTGCGCGATGTTGACGGCAAAGGCGTTGTGGCAGGGCTTACTACTGTAAGCGAAATTTCCGCAAGCAGAACGGAAAACGGCGTGCGCATCCCTGAAAAGGGAAAGCTCTTATACAGAGGAATAGCCATTGAAGAGCTTGTAGACGGCTTTATAAAGCAGGACAGGTTTGGCTTCGAAGAGATAATATATCTGCTGCTTACAGGCGAGCTTCCAAATAAAGCGCAGCTTGACAGCTTTCATGAAATACTGGCTGATTACCAGCAGCTTCCGGCGAAATTCAAAAGCGGCATTATTATGAAAATGCCAAGCGACAACATTATGAGCATGATGGAAAAATGCGTTCTGTCGCTTCATGCGTTAGATTTAAATCCTGATGATACCTCCATTGAAAACGTAATGCGTCAAAGTCTGGAGCTTATAGCACGCTTCCCTTCAATGGCTGTATACAGCTATCAGGCGGCACAGTATTTCCGCAAAGGCGAAAGTATGGTGTATAATAGACCGGATCCGTCAAAAACTATTGCTGAAAACTTCCTTACAATGCTTCGTCCGGACGGACAATATACAAAGCTGGAGGCAAGACTCCTTGACCTTGCCCTTGTACTTCACGCTGAACATGGCGGCGGAAATAATTCCGCATTTACAATTCACGTGGTAACGTCTTCCTGTACAGACACGTATTCCGCTGTTGCGGCGGCTCTCGGTTCTCTTAAAGGTCCGAAGCACGGCGGCGCAAATCTTAAAGTTATGGAAATGTTTGATGACCTTAAAGCAAATGTTTCCAACCTGAAAAGCGAAAGCGCTCTTCGTGAGTATCTCGGAAAGCTCCTCGATAAAGAAGGCTTCGACAGAAGCGGTCTTATTTATGGCATGGGTCACGCAATTTACTCCATTTCCGACCCGAGAGCGGAGATACTTAAAAAATTCGCGGAAAAGCTTTCAATAGAGAAAGACTGCCATGACGAATTTCAGCTATATTCAGACGTGGAGCGAATTGCAAAGGAACTCATTTCGGAAAAGAGAAAAATATATAAGGGCGTATGCGCAAATGTAGATCTCTACAGCGGTTTCGTATATAAAATGCTGGGCATTCCAAGAGATCTGTATACTCCCCTGTTTGCGGTGGCACGTATATCCGGATGGTCGGCTCATCGCCTTGAAGAGCTTATAAACTCTGCGAAAATAATCCGTCCGTCGTACCTGCCTGTAAGCAAACCGCGATCCTATACAGCTATGGAGGACAGACAATAAAAACTTGGAGGTTGTGGATTTGTTCCGTGAAAGCTTTAAACTTCTTAAAAAAGCCGGCAAACCGCTTATATTATTTGAAGCGGGAGTACAGCTTGTTACTGTTATTGTCTTAATTCCTCTTGCGGGAATTATTACGGACGGAGCGATTTATCTTGCAGGTCTGAAATTTCTGACAAATTCAACTGTTTCAGATCTGCTGACATCTTTCTGGACTTATCCTTTGGCAGCTCTTATAATACTGATAGCGATTTCACAGATACTGCTTCATTTTACAGGAGCACTAGCCTGTCTGAACGCAGCCCATGAGGAAAGAAAGCTTACTTTCAGCGAACTTATATATGAGCTTGCGTCAGGCTTTAAAAGAATGTTTTCAGCAGGGGCAGGTTCCCTTGTTCTGCATATTATCATGCTTATACCTGCTATATCTCTGCCTGCCGCCGGAGGACTTATATCGATTCTCGGCATACCGGATATTTTAACGCGTCTTATAAGCAATAAGAACAAATTGATCGCCGTGTATTTTGCCGCGGTATTTTTATCCATGCTGCTGAATATTAAATGGATGAACGCATTGCCCATATATGTATGCCGGCACTGCAGCTTCCGCAGCGCGAAACGTCAGAGCAGCCGGCTTATATCTAAAAAGCTTTTCTCCGTAATGTCCGGCATGCTCCTTTGGAGCTTAGGATTTCTTGCCGCCTTTATCGGAGTTATCATACTTTTAACAGGTATTAGCATAGGAAGTCTTTCCCATTTCGGCATTGCTGTTTCATACGGCACGCTGCCTTTGCGCATTATAAGATATATGCTGCTTTTCGTAACCTTTATTTTTTCAGCATTTGCAGTGCCTTATCTTGCGGCAGGAATGTTTGCGCGTTATGAAAAGCTTCTCTCAATGAGAAAGCAAATCGGCTGCAAAACAAATCCAAAAACATTCCGCAACAGCAGAAAAAACCGCGTTATGGCGTTTTTTGCCGCAACAGCGCTTTTATTTACAGACGGAATATATATTTTCAGGCTTGCTTCAGGCGACGCTGCGGTGCGTTTCGTTCTGTCTTCCCATCCTCTTGCCATTGCTCATAGAGGAGCGTCCTCCTCCGCCCCTGAAAATACAGTTTATGCTTTCACTGCCGCAATGGAACAGGGCGCTGACGGCATAGAGCTTGATGTCCAGCAAACCAAAGACGGCGTACCTGTGGTTATACATGACCTTAATCTTAAAAGAGTGGCAGGCATAAATCGGGAAGTCTCCTCATTTACTTTCGATGAACTGTCTCAGATAGATGTGGGCAGCTGGTACAGCCCGGAATACAGCGACGCACGTATAATGGCTCTGGAAGATGTTTTCATTTTGACCGACGGCAGAATCTTCATGAACATTGAATTAAAAAGAGGAGCGAAAAGCGACAATCTGGAACAAAAAGTCGTATCCCTCATTGAAAAATACAACATGGAAAATAAATGCTGCGTTACCTCATTTTCATATGATTCCTTAAAACAAATCAAAGAATACAATTCTGATATAAAAACAGGACTTATAATGAGTATTGCCACAGGCAGCTTTTACACCCTTGAAGCAGCGGATGCATACAGTATAAAGAGTACATTCATAAGCTCTCAGGCGGTAAACAACGCCATCAGCAGGGAAAAGAGATATACGCATGGACAGTAAACAGCACCGGAGAAATGCGGCGTATGATGAATGTAAACGCAGATCACATAATCACTGACGACCCGGAACTTCTTTTAGAACAGATAGACCGCAATATTACAGAGGACACTCTTCTTGATACAGCTCTGAATCTCATATCTTAGGTGAAAAATATGAAAGTGTACGCTTGCTTTTTAGGGGAAAGCTCCTCCCGGCATCAGCATGAAACGGCACACAAACTGCTGGATTTCGCGCTGAAAAAAGAATATGGCATTGAACGTTATACTCTTGGAAAGGGCAGCCATGGAAAGCCTTTTCTTTCATCATGCAGGGATATAAAAATAAACCTTTCCCATTGCACAGGACTTGCCGTATGCTCGGCGGGCGATGTTACAATAGGCGTTGACTGCGAAAAGCTGAGAACTGTACGCGACGGCGTAGTAAGGCGCGTATTTACGGAATCCGAAAGGCTTGAAACAAAAAGTTCAAATAACCCCGATCTCACATTTACAAGATTCTGGACTTTAAAGGAATCCTTTGTAAAGGCAGTGGGAAGAGGTGTTTCGTATCCTATGAAAAACGCGGTGTTTTCTTTCGACGGCAGTTATATCTATTCCAATATAAAAGGCGCTTGTTTCAGGCAATGGGTAATACTGGATAAATACGTAATATCTCTATGCTGTGCAGCCGCGGAATGCGAAGCATCCTTGAATATTATAACTGAAAAGGCTCTGAACTGCTGAAATGCCGGACGCAGTAATCGTAAAAAAATAAAAAAACGCCCCCTCTTACAAAAGAGGGGGCTTCGATTTTCGATCATAAGTTTTAAATTTTATAAAATAGGAAGAGCTGTAAGGTAACCTGAAAGGTGCTGCATAATAACCGTTACATCCTTTGTTGTAAGGACGTTGTCAAGCGAACAGTCGGCATTTGCAAGCTGTTCCACATTAAATCTAACGGCTCCAACCAGATATTTGTGCAGCAGAACCGCGTCAGCCACAGTAACAGCTCCGTCACAGTTTACATCTCCGTAAATTGTTGCATAGGCGCTGTCTACAATAGCGGTTGTTTCCGCAGTCTCGGTAACAGTTTCAGTTTCCGAGGTTTCCTCACAGAAGGTGGTTTCAGCAGTTATCTCTGTTGTTTCTGTTTCTGTTTCAGAAACAGATGCTTCGGTTTCGGTTGTTTCAGCTTCTGTTGTTGTTTCTGTTACAGTCGTAGTAACAGTCTCTTCAGGAGCGGTTTCAGAAGGCTCAGTAACATCTGTCTCTTCATATGGAGTCAGATATGCAAGAGAGCAGTAGCCTTCAAAGCTGTCATAAGTAACAGCTGCCCAATCGCCGCCTGTAGCGGTAACAGTAACAACAACTCCGCATGGAATTGTTGTAACAATAGAGTAACCGGTTCCCGGACCGCTTCTCATGTTGAGCAAAGAAGCAGTAACGGTGTATGTTCCTGAGCCGTCTTCGGTAAACGTAACATCAGGAGTATCTGTTGTCGAAGTATCCGTTGTGACAGTTTCATCTCCGTATCCAATTTCGCAAAGATAGTTGTAAACCATATTTGCTCTGGAAACAAAAGCACTTGCAGAGCTGTAGTTATCATTCAGCGCTGCCTTATACATATTGTCAAGAGTTACCGCACTGTATGAACCGGCATATGAAGCTGCACGCTTGGCAACTCTTGCCGCAATGCCGCAGCCGAAATTATAAATATCAGCATAAAGCACAAGAGCGCCTGCGTCATTGATACCCATGTTCTGCGCAGTAATTATGTAACCCTGAACGTCTTCGCTTGCCTGTGCGTCCTGAGCGGCTATTCCGCATTCGGATGCAAGCAGCACGGACGCGGCATTTGCTTCGGAAGAAGAAAAAGTACGATAGCTCCAGCTGGACGCGGTCATAACCTCATTATAGAAGGACGAACCTAAGGCAGCTGCCGCAAATGACGGATCTATCTGGCAAGCTCTTCTCATAACCGTAAGCGCTCTGTCAGCATGCCACTGAAGCTTGCCGACGCTTACCGCGCCGCAGTCATTGGCATTTATAGAACCGTATGAACCTTCATGGGACATAATGCATTCAATTGCCGTATTGGCCATTTCCTCCAGCGTTACAGCGGAGACATTTACCGACGAGGAAATTGCCGACATCATCAGTACGAGTGCAGTCACGCAAGAAACCCCGACAGCCGAAATTCTTTTAAACATATTTAGCTTACTCCTTTTATAAACAATGTTTGAAATTTGCAAAGCAGCAGTCAAGGCTGCATTGCTGTACGGCTTTAGTTATATTATTTGCCGTTTGCAATGCGTCTGCATAAATAAAAATATTTAATTTTAAAGATTCGATAAAGGCACACAAAAGGCTGAGATGAACGGCCCTGCTATGTACATTGTCCTGTACGCATAAAAAGCGCCGATCCTACACGCGCTTGCACGCCTGATTGCATTGCAATAATTACGCTGCCCTGCTATTCGCAGATAAGCGTATTGCATAAGTTCACGGCATCAAAACCTGTAAACAGGGTATATGCCGATTACCGTACGTTTTGATTATACCATATTTGTAACCGAATTGCAAGACTTTACAGATATGTTCAGATAATATTCATGTAATTAGTACAATATAGTGCTTAGTTTTTTGCACATTTTTTGTATCATAAGGCAAAAATATTCCGTGCAGCGCTGATAACTGCCCCGGCTCAGGCGACGCGCTATACAATATGTCAGCAAAAATAACGTTTAATTTTTAGAGTTGCACAAATACTTTGTAAAAAAAAGCTATTGAAAAAAATATAATAATCAGGTATAATAATGATAGTGGTATAATCGGCGCTCTGTACCGCCGGAATGACCGGCATATGCTTATGCGTTTCATTCTGACCAAAATAATATGCGCCGGAGAATGGAGCTTATAATGGCTGATAAAAATACAGCAAAACGCAGCGAACTGAAAGAAAAGTTCGTAAAACGTCTTATGCTTGAGTGTAACGTTGGACCAAATGAAGCCTCTGACAAGCAGATTTATCAAACATTATCTGCAATGATGGTTGAAACTCTGAAGCATAAACGTCAGCACTTTACAAATCGTGTTCATTCTGAGGGCCGTAAGCAAGTATACTATCTTTCAATGGAATTCCTTATGGGTCGTTCTCTCAAGACTACTCTGTACAACCTGGAGCTGGCCGAAGACTTCACTTCTATTTTAAAGGATTTCGATATCAATATCGACAAGATTTTTGAATGCGAACCGGATGCCGGTCTGGGCAACGGCGGTCTGGGCAGACTTGCCGCCTGTTATCTTGACGCTATGGCTACACAGGGAATCCCCGCAAAGGGCCACTCAATCTGCTATGAATACGGTATCTTCCAGCAGAAGCTTGAAGACGGCTGGCAGACAGAGTTTCCGGATAACTGGCTTCCCGGCGGCAGCGTATGGCTTGACCCGAAGTACGATGAAGCTATCGAAGTTCACTTTGAAGGCAACGTAAAGGAATACTGGCAGGATTCATATCACTATCTTTCACATGAAAATTATAATACTGTAGTCGCTATTCCCTATGACCTCTATGTATCAGGCTACGGCAGCGAAGGCGTTTCCACTCTTCGTCTGTGGCAGGCTAAGGCGCCAAGCTTTGATATGAAGTCTTTCAATGACGGCAACTACGCAAGCGCGCTTAGTCAAAACTCTATGGCTAACGCCATTTCAAAGGTTCTTTATCCTAACGACAATCACCTTGAAGGAAAATCTCTCCGTCTGCGTCAGCAGTATTTCCTGTGCGCAGCGGCTATCGGCGATATAGTAAACCACCATATGAATGTTTACGGCACCCTTGACAACCTCCATGAAAAGGTTGCTATTCACATCAATGACACACATCCGACTCTTGCAATTCCGGAGCTTATGCGTGTGCTGCTTGACGACTGCGGCTTTACATGGGAACACGCATGGCACATTGTAACAAATACATTCGCTTACACTAACCACACTGTAATGGCCGAGGCTCTGGAAAAGTGGGATGTAAACCTTGTAAAAACCGTTATTCCGAGAATTTTCTCTATTATCGTTGAGATAAACAACCGTTACTGCGCAGAGCTTATGCAGCGCAACGGCTATGACAGCGCTAAAACCACACGTATGTCCATCATCAAGGACAACCAGATCCACATGGCTACCCTTTGCGTTATGGCGTCTCACAGCGTAAACGGCGTATCAAAGCTTCATTCTGAAATTATCAAGGAATCCGTATTCCACGAAGAATATCTTGACACGCCGTCTAAGTTCAAGAATGTGACAAACGGCATTGCGTACAGAAGATGGCTCTATCAGTCAAATCCGGGTCTTACAAAGCTTCTGAAGGAAAAAATCGGCTGCGGTTTCCTCAAAGACGGCAGCGAGCTGAAAAAGCTGGAAGTATTTGAAAACGATGACGCGGTACTGGAATCGCTGCGCAAGGTCAAGAAGGAAAATAAGAATAGATTTGCAAAATATGTAAAGCAGAAAAGCGGCGTTGTGCTGAATACAGACAGTATCTTCGATGTACAGGTTAAGAGACTTCACGAATACAAGCGTCAGCATCTGAACGTTATGAATATTCTGGCGCAGTATCAGTATCTCCTTGACAATCCGAACGCTGACTTCACCCCTAAAACATATATCTTTGCTGCAAAGGCTGCTCCGGGTTATTATCTTGCAAAACAGATTATCAAGATGATATGGGCGCTTTCAGAAGAAATCCGCAAGAATCCCAGAATATCCGAAAAGCTTTCAGTATACTTCCTGGAAGATTACAAGGTAACGCTTTCTGAGCTGCTTATGCCTGCAAGCGATATTTCCGAGCAGATTTCTCTTGCCGGTACAGAGGCTTCCGGTACAGGCAACATGAAGCTTATGCTCAACGGCGCAATCACTCTGGGTACGCTGGACGGAGCTAATATTGAAATAGGCGAAGCTGTAGGCGCTGACAATATTTTGATTTTCGGTATGAAGACAGATGAAGTAAACGCGCTTAAGGCAAGAGGATATAAGCCTGAACAGTACTACAAAAACAATGATATTATCCGCAGCTGCGTTGATCGTATGTATTCAGGCATAAACGGCTGCAAGTTCAATGAAGTTGCAAATTCTCTGAAAACATCTGATCCGTATATGGTTCTGGCTGACTTTGATTCTTATGCAGAGATACAAAAGAGAAGCTCCGAACTTTACAGAGATGAAAAGAAATGGACGCAGATGTCGCTGCACAATATCGCCGGAGCCGGTATATTCTCAGCAGACAGAGCGGTAAATGAATACGCAAAAGACATCTGGGGAATCAGGTAATAAGATTTCCGGCAAATTAAATCAATAATTTTTGGCGCGGCAATTGTAAAAAACTGCCGCGCCTTTTTTCGCTTATTTGTACTAATCTCTTGGCGGGAGGCTGCTGTTCGCCTTTCTCATGAACCTCTCCGCGTCTACCTGCACCCTCTTGTGTATGCAGCTTCCAATTTCTCCCGATTCGTCCCGGGCAGTTATATTGTATGTCACTTCCCTGCCGCTTACCTTTACTATCTCAGCTTCTGCATATACTTTCATGCCCTCAGGAGAAGCTGATATGTGCCTAAGCTCCAGATATGTTCCGACTGTAGTTTCGCCTTCCTCCAAATAAGGTTCTGCCGCCTTGCAGGCTGCCTCCTCCATAAGCGCTGCAAGCATCGGCGTCGCATATACCCTTAGCGAACCGCTGCCAACCGTAACGGCAAGCTTCTTCTCATCCGCAATAGTCTCTGCTGTCCCCTTTGTACCTATCGTTATTGGCTTCATATATACTCCTCCTAGATAAAATTACGCGGTGCCGCGCGAATCACTGGCTCTCTTCCTCCGCCTCCGCCGCTGTCTTCTTGCCTCCAAGCACATCAAGGGCGCTGGGTGCTACTATATCTCCCAGTATGTGGTCATAGGTCAGCGCGTCAAGTTTTTCATTCGCTTCCTGAGACGGATTGTAATTCGTTGAATATACGGGCGTTATCAGCATCTCATCCATCATAGTCTGAGTAAATGAATCCCTTGGAGCGTCTATCCATTCCATAATCACATAGGGCAGATAAAATACCGATATATTTTCCTCCGGCAAAACACTGTTTTCGAGTTCAAAGTTGCTGTAAAGAATATATTTCTGCTCGTACAGTGTATCGCAATTTTCGCTGGTTATCCCAAGCTGCGCGTATATTCCGTCATCTCCTCTTAGCGACGGAAAATGATCGCCTATAAATAATACAACCGTAGGCTCGTCAAAGCTTTCCAGTTCCGTCAGAAAATCTTCAAGCCCGTCAGCTGAATGCTCTATCCATGTGAGATAATTGTCAAATTCGTCTCCGTCGCCCTGTGTATAAGGCTGATGATTCTGCATGGTGGTCGTGTGAATGAACATTGGCTCTTCCGATTCCTCCAGAAGCTCCTCTATTTGGGCAAGCACAGTATTATCATCAATGTACGTTCCGAAATATTCCACAGGCACTGTAAAATCCGTATCAAAAATCATTGTATCATAGCCGAAATTCGAATATATTTTGTTTCTGCCGTAAAAGCTTGACAGATACGGGTGAATATAAACTGTGTTATATCCCCACGATTTATAATATGCCGGAATCGTAGGCTGCGCTCTGTCGAGAAGCACTCTGTTTGGCATACTGGGGTCGTTTAAGGATTTTATCGGCAGACCAAACATAAGCTCAAATTCCGTACGCACGGTATAGCTGGCATATGTAGGAGCAATGGCTGTTCCGCAGTACCCCATATCAGCTGCCCCGTCAAAGCCTGCATATGTATCTCCTATTACATCGCTCAGCTCATCAAATACTCTGAAGTCTGCAAAGGACTCCGACATTATGACAATAACATTAGGCTTTCCGCTTTGGAAGTACTCATCCTTTTCCTCAGGCTCGGAAAGATATGATTCTATAATGCTGTTGCCGTTTTCCTCGTAATCCTCAGGCTCGGATAAATCCGATTCAAAGCTTTCTGAACCGGTCTGCATAAAGAAAGCGATAAAGCCGTTGCTGTCGTACTTTTCATTGAGTATGAACGTATTATCCGCCGTCTTTGTATCAATACCGAAAAATTTGTATATCGGCTGCGACAGAGACGGGAAAACCACCATCAGAACACAGCATGATAAGCACGCAAGCCCTGAAACAAACCTTACAGGAAGCTTTATCTTCTTTCCTATCTTGGGATTCATAATGAACGCCGCGGCAATATAGCCTATGACCATAAGCACTGTTATGACAAGGCGGGGAGTTATCTTTATATATGCAAATCCTTTAAGCGAAATAATATTGCCTGTGAGCATCATATCGGAAAGCACCAGATGATTGCCGTTTGTACCGTACTTAAAAAGCTCCACTATACTGAGAGTTATTACTCCTATTGATTCGATAAGCATGGCAATCCAGCCTCTTCGCAAAATCAGCATAAGCCCCCAGAATATTGAAGCTATCAACAGCACGTCAAACAGCATGATTCCCGGATGCTCCGCTATAAACAAAACCAGCTTGCTTGGATATTTATTTACAGTAAGCTCCGACATGCAAACCAGAAACACCGGAAAAAGAATCAGCAGAAACAAGTTGGTCATGGGAAACCTTACCGTATTTTTGTTCTGCAAATTTTTTATTTTAATAAATCCTCTGCGCAGCAGCTTCGCCTTGTCCCTGCAGAAGCCTGTACAAGCGTTTATTGCTTTGTTTTTCATAATTTAAATATCACCAGTCCTGAATATCTCTGCGCCTTGACAGAAGTTAATTTTTTGGCAACACCGCATAAGAACATTAAGCGATGCCGCCTTATTTTTTTATATTACCACAATTATAGTAAAAGTTCAAGAGATTTCATTTTATTTTAAAATAAACGCTTTATTTTCGTTTTTTTGCTTATTTAAGTATATCTGTATTTTCCTTTTTTATGCAATACCACATAATTTGTATGTCAAAAATATTTACTCAAAATGAGAAAAATCTCTTGACATATTTTTCAAATTGAGTTATAATAATAGTATAAGTAATAGCTTTACTGCTCATTTTGAAGAATCATGCGGACAGGAAGGAGAAAAGGACATGGGAAAAATGGAAATGAAAGCACTTATGGATAATTACAGAATAAGCTGTAATCTGCTTACAGAGCGAATTGAAGAAATAAACAGGCAGATTAACTCGGATGTAACGGCAATGAGGTATAAAGAGCTTTCCGCCAGAAGACGCGCTCTCAGGGAAGAAAGACTCGATATTCTCAATATAATGAAGGGTTTACAGGAGTACTGCAAATGAGAATGAAACGGATTTCACTTTATGATTCCCTTAAATTTGTACCGCCTGAGGATAATGAAGAGGAAAAGCGGCAGCGGGAACAGACTGCGGAGGCTTTGAAATTTTTAATCAGATCACGGCTTACGCATCGACAAAGACAGGTAATTGTGTTATACTATTATAAAGGATTAAAGCAGCGCGAAATCGCAAAGAAACTCGGCGTTTCAGAATCAGCCGTATCTCATGCAAAAAAATGTGCGCTTGAAAGAATCAGATTTTATCTTGAATTTATACGGAGATGATGTATGCGTGGATACGCCAATTTATGATTTTTTGACAGAATATTCAAATAACTCGCCTCTCAGAGCGCATATGCCGGGACATAAGGGTATATCTCCGCTGCCTGAACTTGAATCTCTCTACTCTCTTGATATAACAGAAATCTCAGGAGCGGACAGCCTGTTTGAAGCGGAGGGGATTATAAAAAAAAGCGAGGAAAACGCCTCCGCGCTTTTCGGTACGGAGGAAACCGTCTACTCCTGCGGCGGCTCGACTTTATGCATACAGGCAATGCTCTTCCTTATGAAACAGGAAAACAGATGTATTATAGCAGGCAGAACAGTGCACAAGTCCTTTCTCAACGCCTGCATTTTGCTTGGATTAAAGGTAACGTGGATATATCCAAAAGATGAAAACGGCATACTTTCCGGCAGATTTGATACGGCGGACTTTGAAAAAGCCCTCCTTGACAAAAAAGACTCTCCATGCTGCGTTTATATAACGTCGCCGGATTATCTTGGAAATACAGCGGATATTGCGGTTCTGTCAGAGATTTGCCGCCGCTTTGACGCGCCTTTGCTTGTAGATAATGCTCACGGGGCGCATCTTGCTTTCTTTAGTGAAAACGTTCATCCTATGGCTCTGGGAGCGGATTTATGCTGTGATTCCGCTCACAAAACGCTCCCTTGTCTTACTGGCAGCGCGTATCTGCATACTTCCAGCAAACGTTACAAGGGCAGACTGAAAAGCGCTATGAGTATGTTCGGGTCAACAAGTCCATCATATCTTATGCTTTTATCTCTTGACCTATGCAACGTTTTTCTGCAAAAAGAAGCAAAGGGAAATTTAGAAAAAACGGCTTTGGCTGTACGCAAAATGAAAAAGCGTCTGCAAAATAAATACATATTCGCGGAAAACAGCGAACCTCTTCATGTGGTCATTGATACTGCCGCAATGGGTATATCTGGAACTGCTCTTGCAAAGAAGCTTGAGGAGTACGGCTGCTTTGCAGAGTACGCCGGCACTGAGGCTTTAGTGCTGCTGTTGTCCGCAGCTGAAAAAGCCGGAAATCTTGCGCGTCTTGAAAAGGCATTGCAGCAATGCGGCAGTTTTATAAAAAATACATATGCCGCGAAAAAAGCGCCTTCCTTCACGCATCCTGAAACTGTTACGGACATTCGCAGCGCGGCATTATCCGGAAGCGAGCTTATACCTGTAGAAAAAGCGGCAGGCAGAATATGCGCCGGAGTACACGTGCCATGCCCTCCGGCAATTCCCATTGTAATAAGCGGCGAACTCATAGATGAAAAGACAGTTGAGGTTCTGAAATTTTACAATATAAGCAAAATAGAGGTTATGAAGTAAAAAAGGCAGCATTTCATTTTAATGCTGCCCGTTTTTTTATTCTTTTTCTTCGTCTTCATACTCCGCGTCTTCATGCCCTACATAATGAAGTCTGCCTGCGGACGCATTGCGGAAACGATTTACCTCTTCTTCAACGTCCGCCTGTTCCTCCGCTTCAACAGACTCGGCATCGTCGCCGAGAATACTCTTATATCCATCGTCTTCGGAAGCTTCAGCTTCTTCGCCGGAACCGTTCTTAGCACGATCTTCCTTTGCCTTGCGCAGCGCTTCCTTTTCCTCCGGAGTCATCATATTTTTTCTAACCACGATTACAGACAGGAACGCTACTGCTATAAGTACTCCTGCCGCGCACACCCAGAACACAACCTTTTTCCACGGGAAATTTCTGGGACTGAATCCTACGCTTAAATCACAGTCTTTAATATATGTCTCAGCA
>CAZINV010000002.1:0-22559 GCA_964540685.1 uncultured Ruminococcus sp. | reverse complement strand
TAATAAAAAAGGAATTATTTAAAATTGGGGCGTTATAATTAAATTTATAAATAATTTTAGGAGGATGAAATGTTATGAAAATGAAAAAAGCGATTGCATTTGCTGCCGCACTTGCAATAACAGGGTCAACCGGGGTAAATGCCTTTTCCGCACTGTTTCCGGCGTCTGCGTATGAAAATTCTGAAAAGAACAATGCCGCCGCCGATGTGCAGAACAGTGATATGGCTTTTCAAGCGGACAATAGTTTGGGCAGTTTGCTGGCACGTGAAATTCAGGGGTCATATGACGAGTCTTCAGAGAGCGCGCAGGAGCAGTTCAACGCTGATTATTCTATTCAAAATATTGACCTGGAATACTTAAGCGCAGATGTGTATTACAATGCGGAAAATGACTGTAAGCTTATTGTAGGACTGTATTCAGAAGACGAACAGACAATGTACACTTCTGTATCTGTCGATGCACAAAAAGATACTTCTGCCGTATCAGTACAATTTGAACTTATGCCGGATGATTATTTTCTTGTAAAGGCGTACCTGGCAGATAGCGAGACGCTTGCGCCTCTTTCCGAATGCTATACTAATGACTTTTATACAGAGGAAGTTCAGGAATTTTATTCACTGACGCCTGATGATTTCAGTGACAAAGATGTTCTTCTTTTTGATGATCAGCAGACAGAAAATTTTGCTGTTTTTGACAGCGGCACAACTGTGATTCCTTATCAGGAGGGTATAAATACTGTTACATATCAGGACAGTGAAACCGGAACGTATACAATAGAAAATATCAGCGATGAAGTTGCGGGGCTGCTGCCGGGAGATATTGCGGCGATATATTATGGAGAACAAATGCCGATTATCCTGAAGGTAGATACGATTTCAATTGACGGAAATACTGCCGATATTACTTCTGCTGAAGCTGCGCTTGACGAGATTTTTGAATTTTTCCGTTTGAATGCCGCTTCCAGTGAAATAGAATATGATGAATCTGATTTGGCGGATGGCGTTACAGCGCAAACTGTATATTCCGAAAAAAATACGGATACGGTTTTAAGCGGCGATGATGATGATGATTATAAAGTCGAGGAGGAAATAAAGTTTGAGCTTGATGATGAAGGAAATAAATCGGCTAAAGTATCCACAAAGCTTACAGCTGTTCTTGAACAAAGCAAGCTTGAGTATAAAAATGAGCCTGAACTGGTAGAGACGGATCCTTCATTAAAAGCTGATGTAACGTTAAGCGGAGAAGTCACCTGTACTTTTAGCGCCTGCCTGAAGTACAACTTTAATAAAAACGGAAGCGGCAAGACTTATGCGGAATTTAATATAAGCACAGATGTTTCCCCTAAAATTAAGTTTTCCGGCAATGTTTCAGCTACTATACCATTTACGTATAGAAGCGTAAAAATTCCAATATACGGCGGATTCTATATTACTTTTAATCCTGCGATTGAATTTGAAGCAAAAGCAGAGATAGATTTTAAAACCAGCTTCACTGTAACCGCAGGCGTTAGATATGATGAAACGGAAGCAGATGAATTATCTGCGATCCGTGAATGGAAAATGGAAGAAAAAGAAGAAGGCGAAGTTGGACTAAAAGTAGAAGGATCTCTTTATATAGGACTTAATCTTCATCCTCAAATCAAATGGATCAGTGACAAAATTTTATCCTTTGATGTAGAGAAGCTTGGCGGAGGGCTTTTATTTGAAGGGACGATTTATGACGAAAAGGTGGATTTCTCACGGGAAGATATTTTAAATGATACAGAACCTGCCGAGTACGATACAAATTTAAGTGATAAGGAAACTGAATTTCACACTTGCTTATCGTGTATAGACGGCGAAATCAGTCTGCATTCAAAGATAAAAGCGCAGCTAAAGCTGCTTAACATAGTAAAAAAAGATTCAGAAAACAAAGGTCCGTCTATAACTGTAGAGCTTCCGGATATACATCTTGCGTATTTCTATGTTGTTCTGCTTGACGAAGAGGGAAAAGAGCTGACAGACGCAGGCTTTGGCAAATGTCCGCACAAAGTGTTTTTGCTGAATATTGCATTCAAGGATAAAGATACAGGTGAAACCATAGATGGTGTTCAATATGAACTTACCGATGAAAATGGAAATTCCAAAACATTCAACGTATCGGATTATCCGAAGTTATGGAGAAAAGCGGGAAAATATAAGATTTCAGTATCAATGGACGGCTACGAGGATTTTACAAATGATTATAATATAGAATACTGTACAGAAAGTCCTGCTACGCTTTTAAATAGGGGGCTGGAAGAGTATAATCTGTATATCAATGATAAGATTACAAATAAAATAACGGTTTATTTGGAAAGTATCAAGCATAATGTAACAATAAATGTTACAGATGAGGATGGCAATCCTATTGACCAGCCGTCAATCAGCTGCAGTTATAATACTGCCGGAACTATTGGAAAAATTGTAAATGCAGTGTCAAACACTGTGAAATTTTTTGGGCTTATAAAATCAGAGGAGAAAGCTGAAAACAGTTTTGAATATTCTCTTCCGGATGGCGAGCATACGTTTACAATAGCTAAAGCGGGATATGACACTGTAAAAGAAACTGTTACTGTAGAATCTAAGGACAGTGAAGTTAACATTGTAATGAAGAAAACCAAGAAAAATGTTTTGGTCACAGTTGTTGATGAAGATGGTAATGCAATAGAAGATCCGGTTATAAGCATCGAAGGGCAGGGAAATACATATATACCGGAAATGTCATCACCCGGAGAGTTTGTGTGCGAGCTGCCGCTGGGAACGTATACGCTTTCTGTTTCAAAGGACGGATATGTTTCTGAAGATGATGAAGAGCTTGTACAGCGAGAGATTACAGTAGGACTGCTTGATACGAATGTTTCTGTTATGGTTACATTAAAATCAATACATGCAGGCGCTTCATTATTGAGTGGTGCAACGAGTGCTTTTGTTACAGAGAGTGGAAGTCTTTATATGTGGGGATATAATTATTATGGTCAACTTGGAAACGGAACAAAAACAGATAGTAGTATTCCTGTAAAAATTATGGATAATGTAAAATATGTTAGTATTAGTGGTAATTGTAGTTCTTCGGCAATAACAGAAGATGGAAGTTTATATACATGGGGAGATAATGAATACGGTCAACTTGGAAACGGAACAAAAACAAATAGTTATACACCTATAAAAATTATGGATAATATAAAGAGTGTTTGTCTTGAAGATTTTTGTAGTGCAGCAATAACAGAAGATGGAAGTCTTTATATGTGGGGACATAATTATTATGGTCAACTTGGAAACGGAACTACTACAGATAGCAGTATTCCCGTAAAAATTATGGAAAATGTTAAAAATGTAAGCCTTGGATGTTATCATAGTGCAGCAATAACAGAAGATGGAAGTTTATATACATGGGGATATAATGGTTACGGTGAACTTGGAAACGGAACTACTACAGATAGCAGTATTCCCGTAAAAATTATGGATAATGTAAAAAGTGTAATCCTTGGAGAGTGGCATAGTGCAGCAATAACAGAAGATGGAAGTTTATATACATGGGGACGTAATTGTTACGGTCAACTTGGAAACGGAACTACTACAGATAGCAGTATTCCCGTAAAAATTATGGAAAATGTTAAAAATGTAAGCCTTGGATGTTATCATAGTGCAGCAATAACAGAAGATGGAAGTTTATATACATGGGGATATAATGGTTACGGTGAACTTGGAAACGGAACTACTGCAGCTAGCAGTATTCCCGTAAAAATTATGGAAAATGTAAAAAGTGTAAGCCTTGGATATGATAATGGTGCAGCAATAACAGAAGATGGAAGTTTATATACATGGGGTTATAATTATTGGGGTCAACTCGGAAACGGAACTACTAAAGGTAGTAGTTATGTACCAATTAAAATAGAACTTCCAATAGAAGCCGCATCCGCATCATTACAATCATCTGCCATTTCTGCCGAAGCAAGCTCTATTGTAACAGAATCTGTTTCTGACACTTATATTCCAAATACGATATATAATCTCTATGTACTGCGTGACGCTTCTAAAGGTCTTGCTTTAGACAATATTTCTTATATAAACCAGTACAGCACAGATGAAAACGGTACAATGAATATAGCGTATAATCTGTCCGCACTTCAAGAAGAAAAGGATTATTTCCTGATCCCGTACGGATATGTACCAACAATTAAAAATATTGTAGACGAAACAGAAGCCTTTGATAAAGACTTTACGTGTACAATGTGCGCAGGCGATACTATTTGTTTTGATACACAGCAGAATAATCTGACGTTTTCAGTAAGCAATCCTGATATTATTTCTTTGAGCGAAGACGGAACATGCACAGCTCTTTCTACAGGCACTGCATATCTGACAGTAGTTCAGGATGGCTTAAGCACATATAATATTGAAGTCACAGTGGAAAACGCGTTTCTCATCGGCGATTTAGACGGAGACAGTGAAATACAGCTTTCAGACGCAACTATTGCGCTGACTATTTATGCGAAAAACGTTGCCGGACTGGATATATCTGAATACACATACCGCCAAAATCTAGCCGCAGATGTGAACGGGAACGGAGATATTGAAATGTCAGACGCAACCGCAATTTTAACTTATTATGCACAGTGTGTAGCCGGATTAGATCCTGTATGGCAGGATTTGGCAGGATAGTTTTAAGTGCGCGCGTTCTGACAGCGCCCTGAGCTTATTTTTCTCCAAAAAACAAAAAACCGTGCAGTCAGGAATTGCTCCCAAACTGCGCGGTTTTTACTTTTCAAATGTAAGCGCCCGCAAGCGTCAAAAAAATCCCCATCCAACAAAAAGCGGATGGGGAATTACAGGCGGCAGCCTGCCGCTGGTCGAGGTGACAAGATTCGAACTTGCGGCCCCTACGTCCCGAACGTAGTGCTCTACCAAACTGAGCCACACCTCGTTTAAAAATCCGAAAGCAAATCACTTTCGGATTTTATTGGCTCCCCCAGTTGGACTCGAACCAACGACAACTCGGTTAACAGCCGAGTGCTCTACCGACTGAGCTATGGAGGAATATTATTTTCTTTGCTGCAAGATATATTATATCACAGTCAGAAAGCTTTGTCAAGTACTTTTTTTATTTTTTTAAAATCATCTCCTCAAAAATTTACATGAGGAGATGATTAATATATATCATAACAATCCGGCTATTTTTTTTGCGTAGAAAGTGAGAATTTCTGTAGCATCCGACAAATCTATTTTAGTGTCATATACTGCATTCATGGCAATTTCATGCCTGTGGCTTGTTCTGTATACCAGCGAGGCTGTATTATGAGAATATACATTCAGCGCTTCGGTAGCGTCTGAAAGGGTGATATCACCGTCATCGTCACTGTCGTATACCATTATATCCGCGTCTGTATATATATATTCGGGATAACTTACGCCGCCAAGATTTTCAAGTACGGCAAGTATAGTCCACGCTGCCCTTCTTTCCGATTCAGCGCTGAATCCGTCTTCCAGTATGCTTTCGCCTTGTAAAACGGCTTTTTCAAGAAGCTCGTTTTCAATTCCGGAATTACGAGCGGCAAGAATCGCTGCATTTAGCGCCAGAGGAGAATATTCTTCTGTACGTACAGTAAAAGCTTTCAGCGGAATATTGCCAAAGGTGCCGTAGTCGCCTTCACTGAGGTAAGTATCTTCCCATTGCCCGTCTATATATACATAGCTTTCGCCAAAGCCTGAACTGCACTCAATAGTAAATGTGCTTGTAAGAGAAGTCGTTTCCTCAATGGGCAGATAAACTGTATGGCTTTTATTCTGAGCAGACATCTTCAGTACAAGTGAAAACTGTTCGTCTTTAAGTACTGTGGCAGGTTCATCGAGAGAAATTGTGTAGTATCCGCCATACTTGAAAGTTCCCGATGCACTTCCGATACATTCGCCGTCTGTAGGATCGTCTGTATTATCCCGAAGCTTGTATATAAGCACTTCAGCAGTAGTGTTGACGGGATTTCCGCTTGGCATGTAAAACGAAACATCTGTAATAACGCAGTCGTAATCCGCCGTGAATACATTGGCTGCTTCGTCAAAACTGTATGCGGTTATATAACCTGCGCCGTCGTATTCGTAAACATCGTCATAATCCGAAGCCTTTTCCATGATATACCGGCAGAAAGAACCCATTGACGGATCTTCATAGGATATCCAGAAATATCCGTCATCAAAGAGATCTTCTCCGTAGCTGTTTTTTACAAGCCACGCTCCGTTGCCTGAAGGGCGGTTATCCTCGGAGAAATTCTCCTTGCTGTAATTATCGTCCCAGCCTACAATAAGCGCAGCGTGATTTGCATCTTCGTAGAATGACTTATCCTTTGCATAGTATGCAGTTGATTCGCCGTTATCGTAATACAGAGTGCGGTTGGAGTAAAATGCAAAGCTTACACCTCCGCTTTCCATGAGCCACTTTTTAAGCTGGATTTTTGACTCGCTGTCGATAACTCTGGTCATACACTCGCAGGAGCGAAGTCTGTACTGACCGGCATATCTGCTGTATTCGGAATATCCATTTGACCAATCGTCATAGGAGCAGAATTCTTCTTTCTCAGCGCCGTAGCCTGACGCAAGACCTGCCGCTGCCAGCAGACCGTTTCCGCCGTCGGAGCCTTTTCCGGGAGTGTTTATGTAGTCGCCATAGAGATTATCGATAGGATCCTGCTGCATTTCATAGAGAAAATATCCAAGCTGAGCTTCCGACAGATCAAGATCCATACAGTTTGTTTCAAAGCCTTGTTTCAGCAGATTGGATTCACAGGCGCCAATGGCGGAAAAAGCGTGGCACATACCTTCCGCGCCTTGGTTTCGTACCGGCGTTACAGCATTTTCATCTCTGAGATCATAGCTTGCCGGCAGATTTGATGCTTGTGTCAGACCGGCATCGGCATAGGACTTTTGTTCTTCGGCATAAAGCTCTTCGTTTGGGTCATGGATATATCCGCCGCCATTGCCCGGTATATACGAATCTTCAGATGAAGCGGACAGCGCATTTTCTTTAACTGATAGCGGGCATATAAGAAGCATTATAGAGGAAAAGCCCGCAATTATTCGTTTTGCAGTCATAATTATGTGCCTCCTTTTGGATTTGCACAGTGGGATTATTTGTATATAATATTTTAGCATATGTTTTGTGATTTTGTCAATGCTTTTATGTAATTTCATTTTTCAAAAACTTTTATTTTACTTATCATAATATTGCCAAAAAGCATTGAAAAATATTCTTTCCTGTGATATAATTATTCCTGTATCAATACAAAAGCAGGAGCTATATGTAAATATGAATAAGATTTTTGACACTCACGCGCACTATACTGATGCCGCTTTTGACCAGGACAGGGAGGAGCTTATAGAATCTCTTCCGGGGAAAAATGTAGGTCTGGTAATGCAGGCTTGTACAGACCTTGATGATGCTGAAAAAATACAGCGTCTGTCTGACAAATACGATTTTCTTTATGCTTCGGCAGGGGTTCATCCGGAAAACATATCGGCTGGAGCTTATGGAAATTTAGATGATTTATACCAAAAGCTCAAAGGACTTGCCGCACATAAAAAAGTACTCGCCATAGGCGAAATAGGACTTGATTACCACTATGACGGTTATGACAGACAAGCTCAGCTTGACCTTTTCAGAATGCAGCTGGAGCTTGCAGAAGAATTATCGCTGCCTGTTATTATACACAGCCGTGATGCAACGGAGGACTGTATGAATATTCTCCGTGAATACAAGCCAAACGGGGTCATGCACTGCTTCAGCGGCAGCGCGGAAACCGCAAAGGAAATAATTTCCCTGGGCATGTATATCGGCTTTACAGGAGTGCTTACATTTAAGAATGCAAAGAAAGCATTGAGAGTGCTTTCTGCCGTGCCGGAGGACAGGCTCGTTCTGGAAACCGACTGTCCATACATGGCGCCTGTGCCTTACAGAGGAAAGCGCTGTGACAGCAGCATGATAATTTATACGGCGCAGGCTGCTGCAAATGTTTTAGGGAAATGTACAGAAGAAATAATTAGTCAGACATTTGAAAACGGCTGCAGGCTTTATAATTTGTAAAATAAGGGAGAAATTGAAATGGATATTCTTTATATGCTTCTTGCAGTTTTAGGACTTGCTGTAAGCTTTGTGCTTCTTGTAAAAGGAGCGGATTATTTTGTAGACGGATGCGTATCTATTGCAAAGATTCTGCGGGTGCCTAATCTTATCATAGGACTTACTATTGTTGCAATGGGAACGAGTGCGCCGGAAGCAGCTGTAAGTATTTCCGGAGCGGTAACAGATCCGTCAAATGCGGGCATATCGCTTGGCAATCTGCTTGGTTCAAATCTGCTGAATATCCTTATAATACTTGGCATTTCCGCAGTAATCGTACCTATCAGCGTAGACAAATCTCTTTTGAAAAAGGATTTTCCTTTGCTTTTAGGTTCTGCAATAATTGTACCGCTTATATTTTTGCTGTTTGGATACAGGGGAACGCGTCTTGGCGGCGTTATAATTATTGCGCTTTTTGCAGTATTTATGATATGGACTATAATGAATGCGCTTTCCAGCCGTAAAAAATCAAAGGCTGCTGACAGCGGCATAATGGAAGTTTCGGAAGACGCGCCTATGTCGAAGGTGAAAAGTATTCTTTATGCAGTCTGCGGACTTGCAGTAGTTATAGGCGGGGGACAGCTGGCTGTATTTTGCGCAAAGTTTATAGCACGCGGAATTGGTATAAGCGAGTCCCTTATAGGGCTTACAGTAGTGGCTCTTGGAACGTCTTTGCCTGAACTTATCACATCTGTAGTTGCAGCGAGAAAGGGCAATAGCGATTTAGCGCTGGGAAATATAATTGGCTCTAATCTTTTTAATATACTTTTCGTATTGGGACTGACCATGATCATATCTCCGTTTGCGGTTACTGCGGATAATATAATTGATTCCCTTGTAGTGCTTGGGGTGTCAGTGCTTTGTTACGTTTTTGCAGCCGTTAATAAGAAAATAGGCAGGGTGAAGGGAATAGTGTTTTTGATTTGTTACTCTGCATATCTTGCTTATATTATTATGAGAGGATAAAAAATAAAAGTTTTTTTGGTACGCTGTTTTAGCCTTTGTACCAAAAAAACTTTTTTAAGTTAGCGCCGCGGAACTTTTGAACGGCGTTAATACATCATGCTGTCTGCTGTTACGTTTTTCAGCACGTCACAATACTCTCTTGCGTCAGCTTTTGCAGCTTCAAGATCATGCTCCAGATAATTTCCGCATTCCTGTCTCTTACTGCCCGGTATCTCGCCTTCAAAATCTGCCGTAAATGCAAACGCCTCACGAATCAGCTCTATCAGATTTTCTCTTGACACGCTGCTGCGCGTTACAAGGTAAAAGCCCGTTCTGCAGCCCATTGGACCTGCATATATAATACTGTCGGAATATTTTGAATTTCTCACGTATGTTGCAAACAAATGCTCTATTGTGTGAATAGATTTTGGTGAAATATAACTGCCCGCATTGGGCTTTTTCATTCTCAAATCGTAAGTTATGATGTCCCCGTCTGTTCGTGACACATAGACACCCGGTTCCAATTTATCATGATCTACCATAAAGCTTTCTATAATTTTCAACGCACACACATCCTTTTAATCAAATCAGCCCGAAGCCCTGCGTAAATATTATGGACAGATTTCCTGAGAATCGGAAATCCAGCCCATTTTCTGGAGATCTTCAATGACATCAGGGTCAATATCCGTTATCTCGCCGTTTTCTATAAGCCTTGCGCTGTAAATACTATCAATTTGCCCGGGGTACGTTTCAGCGATACTTCCGTCAAATTCTATTTCTATAAGATCGCCGTCTGTGAAATCTGCAAACATATCCTCTGAATCAGAATTCATAATACACGGACCGTTGCCGGCTGTTATTAACAAAGGCGTTTCCGCGAGACTGTTCAGGAATCTGCCTTCTATAAAGAATGACTCGTCATTATCAGCCTCATTGCTGTTTGCGCAGCCGGACAGGAGTACAGCAAAGCATAAAAAAGGTATAATACGCTTCATAAACTCACTCCTTAAAAATCACCTGAAGTATCCTCCATAAGCTTAAATGTAATTGTGAAATCCTTATAATTCAGTTCGCCGTCGGTATCTCCGAAAGTATAACGTCTGCAATGAGCTTTCATTTCGTCTCCTGCCTTGCAATTTTTTATGATTTCCTGAAGATCGTCGTAATTATTTACATACTGGCCGTTTACGGAAAGGATTATATCATTTACATCGAGATCGGTGTTTGCAATGTCGCAGTCAGGGCTTATATCTGTTATCCACAGCCCCTCCTCGCATGGCGATTCCGTAAGATTAAAATTAGCGGCAAATTCTTCCTGAACGCTCTGATCCGTCAATGATGCAAATGTAATGCCTATGCGCACTCTTCCGCTTACGTATCCATTGGCAATAATTTCCTCTGCAATAGGCATAGCCTGATCAATGGAGATTGCAAAGCCAAGACCCTCATATGTTCCGCCGAAATAAGCGTTTCCGTACTTTGAAGAGGTAACGCCCACAACTTGACCGTACATATTTACCAGTGCTCCGCCTGAATTTCCCGGGCTTATAGCGGCATCAGTCTGGATGCAGTCCATATAAAATCCGGTAGAACTGCTGCGGATTTGTCTGTCAAGGGCGGACACTATTCCCTTTGTAACGGAGCACTTAAGACCTGCCGGATTTCCGATGGCAACAACTTCGTCGCCTACGCTAAGTTCGCTTGCATATCCGATTACCGCAGGCGTAAGATTTTCTTCGTCTGTATGAAGCACAGCGAGATCTGATTTGCTGTCGTATCCTACAATCTCAGCCGGAACGGCATCTTCGCTGTCATAGAATGTTATTGTTATATAATCATATCCGTATACAACATGGGCGTTTGTGAGAATGTATCCGTCTTCAGTGAGAATTATTCCGGAGCCTTCGCTGCTTTCGTAATCTTCGGACAGTGCCTGTACCTGTACTATAGAAGGAATTACCATATCAGCGATCTCATTCACAGTATACGTACCTTTGCCTTCGCTGCTGCTGTCATCATTGGATGATGGCTTGCTTTCACGGTATATCACAGAATTGCTGCTGCTGTCCGAGCTTTCCTCTGACGTATTGCTGTATCCTGATGATTGGCTTTTGAAAAGTACGGCATCGCTTACGATGCAGTATAAGAATATCAGTGCAATAAGTATAACGCATATTCTGAGAAGCCACAGAATTTTCTTCTGGCTTGCCGTAAGCGGCAGTACTGTCTTTTTTTTATTTTCATGTGCCGGTGCAGACGGCTGCTGCTGATAATTCTGATAGTTTTGATAATTCTGATAGTTTTGATATTGCTCTTGCTGCTGTGAATATTGCTGATACTGCACCTGCTGCCTGAACTGTTCATACTGATTCACATACTGAGGGCGCGGCTGATTTTGAACATTTTGATATTCAGGCAAATTCTGCTGCTCGCCTTGCTGAACATTTTCCGCGTCTGTATCTGTACCGGCTGTAAGCTGTTCAGGAATTTCTTCTTTTAAGCCGTCAGCATCAGGCTCGGAAACCTGTTGTTCATTTGTACTATTGCTTTCTTCGGAAGCAGGCACTGTGCTTTCCGGAGTGCTGCTTTCTTTATCCGGAATAGCTTCGCAGCTTTCCATATCCGGAGTGCCGTGCATAATATTTTCGTCCATAATAAAAGAACTCCTTAGAAATTTAAAGGCGAAACACAAGCAGACATTGCCGCATGCGCTTCGCCATTCAGTCATTTGCGGTGAAACGCTGATATAATCAGCGCTTATTTAATCATGAGTTTCGGGTTTTTTAGGGAAAGAAACAGAAAACTCCGTGAAAACGTTCTCCTCACTGCTTACGCTTATCTGCGCGTCGTGAAGGCGAAGAATTTTTTTAATAATGTCAAGACCCAATCCCAAACCTGTTTTGTCCTGGCTTCGAGAGGAGTCTGATTTATAAAATCTTTCGAAGATTTTAGGCAGCTCGTCCTTAGAGATACCGGAGCCTGTATTTCGTATAGCGAATACAGACGCGTCCTTTGTTTCCTCCATGCGAATGGTTATAGTACCGCCCGTATTAACGAATTTCACTGCGTTTTCCGTTAGATTATAAATTACCTGACCTATAAGCCCGTTGTCGCCGTAGATGTAAACCGTGTCGCAGTCAAGACCCAAAACGGTGATATTGCGCTTTTCAATACGGCTTTCAAACATAAGAAACGTTCTGAAAACAAGGTCATTTAGGGAGAAAACCTTTCGGTTTATCTGAATAGTGCCATTGTCAAACTTTGTGAGATTCAGCATTGATGAAACAAGTATTTTCAGCCGCTGCATTTCTTGAGAAACAATATACAGATATTCTGTACGTTTTTCCTTAGGGATAGTGCCGTCAAGCATGCCGTTTACATATCCGCTTATGATGGTCATAGGTGTTCTCAGCTCATGAGATACATTTGCAATAAACTGAGACTGCTGTTCACACGTAGTTTTCAGGTTGCTGACGATTTGGTTTATAACACTTGCGTTTTCGCGGTAATAGGGATCATGAAACTGCTCCAGATCCAACATCTCTGAATAATCGCCCTGTGAATATTTGCGTATAGCAATGCCTATAGATTCCTGCGGTTCAATATAATGCCTTTTGACAAATCTGAATATAAATAAAGCGAACAGCGTTATAAGGACAGTTATAGAGACAAAACAAGCAATTAATATTCTGCGTGTGAAATACTCAATTTTGTTGCTGTATGAGCATGTAACAATAAAATATTCCGATTCCGAATTATCCGTTTCTGCAATCGTGAAACGAATGCATTTGGACACAGAAGGTCTTGTATCTTTTGGATTGAGAGAAACCGATATATCTTCGCATGCAGCGCTTGAACTTTTCCGCATGCTTTTTATAACAGAATATGGAATGGAAACTTCAGACATGGATAAGTCTGAATTTTTTGAACACAGCATGCATTTGTTATCGCTGCTGAATATATATATGCATATATTCAGGGTGTCGCCAAAGCCGTCAATATATTCCTGCACATTGCCGCTTGATATTACCTTTTCAGAGGCTTCCTGATCTTTAAGGATTCCTACTTTGACATAGTTTTCCACACAGTTTGCCACTGCCAGCGTATTTGAAGATGTTTTTTCGTAGGTTAAGCTGCGGAAAGTGCTTATACCTGTAATACCCGCCGCCATAGCAATGATTATCATAATTACAAGCTGTACTGAGAAAATTCGGGAAATAATAAATCTGCGGTGCTTATCCAGAGACGGGAAACCGGATTTAGACATTTTTATTCATCGTCCAATGATTCAAATTTATATCCTACTCCCCATACGGTTTTAAGCGACCAACGGTCTGAAACGCCTTCAAGCTTTTCACGCAGGCGCTTGATGTGGACATCAATAGTACGCGAATCTCCATAATATTCAAACCCCCATACTTCATCGAGAAGCTGATCGCGGGTATAAACACGGTTAGGATTGGACGCAAGATAAAACAGCAGTTCCAATTCTTTGGGAGGCGTGTCAACTACCTTGTTGTTGACGCGCAGCTCGTAGCGTGTCATATTTACAGAGAGATTATCGTATCGTACCTCTTTTATTTCAGCGTCTGCCGGAACAGATGCGATTCTTCGGGAAATAGCTTTAATTCTTGCAATTATTTCCTTTGCGTCAAAAGGCTTTACAACATAGTCGTCTGCGCCAAGCTCAAGGCCCAGTACTTTATCAAAGGTATCGCCTTTAGCTGTTATCATAATGATTGGTACAGAGGACTTCTTCCTTACTTCACGGCACACCTGCCAGCCGTCCATGCTTGGCAGCATAACATCAAGCAGAATAATATCAGGCTTGAGCGCATTGAATTTTACAAGAGCCTCTTCTCCGTCATAGGATAAAATAACGCTGTATCCTTCGTTTTCAAGGTACATTTTGAGTACATCACAAATGCTGGGGTCATCATCAACTACTAACACTTTTTCCAGTGCCATAATAACTCTCCTCTTTTCTCCTCTGAAATTTGTAAGTATCTATATTTTGTAATATAAAGACACAGTATCATTGTATCATATGCATTCAATTAATCTGTGGACAACAAATATATTTTAAATGTATAAATTGTAAATTATGAACAAAAGTGCAACTTATCCGATATTTTGCATTATTAATCATTTGCTGAAATCACGGCAATGCTTTACGCAATTGTGCCACATGCTTAAACAAGTCCTGCGTAAAGCGTGAATCGTTATGCAAAACGCTGAAATTCTAAAAAACTCTTGATTTTTTCTGAAAAGGTGATAAAATAGAATTAGCACTCAGGAAGAACGAGTGCTAACAGTTTGAAACTTACAGTGATAAAACAAGGAGGAATTAACATGAATATCAGACCGCTTTCTGACAGAGTATTAATAAAAGTTTCCGAGGTCAAGGAAGAAAAGACAGCCGGAGGGCTGCTGCTTTCACCTAAGGCAGTTACAGGGGAACCGCTGATAGGCGAAGTAATAGCTTGCGGCAATGGCAAGTATTCTGCCGGAGGAGAGCTTATTCCGATGAGCGTAAAAGTTGGAGATAAGGTAATGATAAGCAAAAACGCAGGTCAGACCATCAAGGTTGAAGGCGAAGAATACACATTGGCATTTGAAAGCGAAATTATGGCAGTTGCCGAGTAAGGTACTATTATAAAGGAAAAAGGAGATATTTACCATGGCTAAGACAATCAAGTATAATGCAGACGCAAGAGAAGCTCTGATCACAGGTATCGACAAGCTTGCCGATACAGTAAAAATCACCCTTGGACCAAAGGGCAGAAACGTAATTCTTGACAAAGAATTTGGCGCACCGCTGGTAACAAACGACGGCGTTACAATTGCAAAGGACATTGAGCTTGAGGATCCGTTTGAAAATATGGGAGCGCAGCTTGTCCGCGAGGTTGCAACAAAGACGAATGACGCGGCAGGAGACGGCACAACGACAGCTACAGTTCTGGCACAGGCTTTGGTTCACGAAGGAATGAAGAATATTGCGGCAGGCGCAAATCCTATGATTTTGAGAAAAGGTATTTCTAAGGCAGTATCAGCAGCCGTTGAAACAATTAAGGAAAATTCCAAGCCTGTAGACGGTGCGGATGATATTGCAAGAGTAGCTACCGTTTCTTCCGCAGATGAGACAGTAGGTCAGCTTATTGCAGAGGCTATGCAGAAGGTAACAACTGACGGAGTCATTACTATTGAAGAAGGCAAGACTGCCGAAACATACAGTGAAGTAGTAGAAGGCATGCAGTTTGACCGCGGCTATCTGTCTCCTTACATGATCACTGACCGTGAGAAGATGAAGGTTGTTTACGACGATGCGCTTGTATTTATTACAGACAGAACTATAAGCAATATTCAGGATATTCTGCCGCTGCTGGAGCAGATCGTTCAGATGGGCAAGAAGCTTCTTATTATTGCTGAGGATATTGAAGGCGAAGCTCTTACAACTATTATTCTCAACAATCTTCGCGGCGTATTCAAGTGTGCAGCTGTAAAGGCTCCGGGCTTTGGCGACAGAAGAAAGGATATGCTTGAGGATATAGCAATTCTCACAGGCGGTACTGTTATCTCCAAGGATCTCGGCATGGAGCTTAAAGACGCTACTATTGAAATGCTGGGCAGCGTACGCCAGGCTGTTATTGACAAGGAAAATACAATTCTCGTAGACGGCGCAGGAAAATCTGAAGATATAGCTGATAGAATTGCAGAGATAAAGAATCAGATCGAATTGTCTACTTCTGATTTTGACCGTGAAAAGATGCAGGAGCGTATCGGCAAGCTGTCCGGCGGCGTAGCTGTAATCAAGGTTGGCGCTGCGACTGAAGTTGAGATGAAAGAGAAGAAGCTTAGAATTGAGGACGCTCTTTCTTCAACTAAGGCAGCTGTAGAAGAAGGCATTGTAGCAGGCGGCGGTACTTCTCTTATCAATGCGATGCCTGCTGTTGAAAAGCTCATTCCCACACTTGAAGGCGATGAAAAGACAGGAGCCAGGATTGTTCTCCGCGCTCTTGAAGCACCGCTTCGTCAGATCGCTGAAAACGCAGGTCTTGAAGGCAGCGTAATTATAGACAAGATCAGAAGAAGCCGCAAGGTAGGCTATGGCTTTGATGCATATAAGGAAGAATATTGCGATATGATGAGCAGCGGTATTGTTGACCCGACAAAGGTTACAAGAAGCGCGCTTCAGAACGCTGCGTCTATAGCTGCAATGGTACTGACTACTGAAAGTGCAGTAGCAAGCGTTAAGAAGCAGGAGCCGGCAGCTGCGGCTAATGCAGGTATGGACGGCATGGGCGGCATGTATTAATAAACGCATGAGCTCAAGGGATTATTAAAAAACAGGGAGAGGGCAGATGAAAAATCACGTCTTATTCCGCCAGTCAGCCGCTGTTCTGATATGTGCAGCGGCTTGTGCTGGTGTTACTGCTGCAGGGTGCAGAAGTATAGAGCAGGAAGCAGCCATTGATCCTAAATATGCAGAGGATGCTGCGGAAGTCCTCCAAACTGCAGAAACTGCAGAAACTGCGGAAGAAGCAGCCGAAGCTGAAGAGCCTGTATATTTTGATTACACTCTGAGTTTTGCGGGGGATATTTGTTATGAGGATGGCGGCTGCACCACAAGCTACTGGGAAAACTGCGGAAAAGATACATCGAAGTGCTTTGACGCAGTAATGATGGAGCATATGCAGAATGCAGATATATTTTTCCTTAACAATGAATTTCAGTTTACGGAAAGGGGTACTCCTGTTTATGGGAAAGAGTATACTTTCAGAAGCAATCCTGAGAATGTACAGCTTCTCAAGGACATCGGAACGGATTTGGTTTCCCTTGCAAATAACCATTCATATGACTATGGCGAAGAGGGTCTGCTCGATACTTTAGACACACTTGATAAGGCAGGCATACCATATGTAGGCGCGGGAAAGAATATTGATGAAGCCTCGTCTACTTATTATTATGAACTTGACGGCTTTAAGGTTGCATATGTTTCTTCGACTAGAGTTGAACTTTTGGAACTGACAAAAGGCGCAACTGAAACAGAGCCGGGAGTGTTCAGAACTGTTGATGAGGATCAGGTGAATTTCCTTTATGACAAGGTAAGGGAAGCCAAAGAGAATGCCGACTTTGTAGTTGTATATATTCACTGGGGCGATGAATTTGTTACATATATTGATGAATTTCAGACAAACACCGGTGACGCGCTTATTGATGCAGGGGCGGATGCAGTAATGGGAGATCATCCGCATTGCCTGCAGGGCATAAAATATCACAACGGCAAGCCGATATTATATTCCTTAGGGAATTATTGGTTCAGAGCCTGTTCCGGAGATACAATGCTTGCGGAGCTGCATATAAAGGGAACAAGAGACAATTTTGAAACTGAGCTTCAGCTTGTTCCGGCAGTCCTTGCAAATTGCCAGGTAAATTATATTGAAGATTATTATGAGCAGCAGGCATTTTATCAAAGAATGACAGATATGTCTTATGGTATAGCTATTGATGAAAACGGCGTTGTTTCTGACGCTGAGGAGTAATATTTTGCAGGTAAATTTCATATAATAAGGCAATGCCTTAAGCAGAGCTATGCGTTTTGTGATGCATGGCTCTGTTTTTTGTTTTGTAACCCGATTCCGTCATAGTAAATATAATGTAATATCCTGACAAAAAAGGAGGGATTACAGTGTTGGGATGTAAAGCGGTAACAGAATCCTATACCCTTGCAAAAAAAGCTCAAAAAATTCTTGCGGGTTACGGGATTAAAAGCCAGATAAAAAGGACTTCAGATACAAATCCTGAAGGCTGCGGTTTTATGATCGCTGCGGGCGATGACTGCACTTCGGTTTCAGATATACTCGTAAGCCATGGAATACCGTACAAAAGACTTGAAAATTTGCGGAGGTACGAAGGATGATAAATTTTGACAACGCGGCGACGACCTATCCCAAGCCCCGAAGCGTCCGGAACGCTGTATCAAGAGCTATGGTTTTATACGGAGGGAATGCAGGCAGGGGAGGTCATGAACTGACGGAGCGTACTTCTGAAATGGTATATTCTGTCAGAGAAGCTGCGGCGGGATTTTTCGATGCAAAGCCCGAAAATACTATTTTGTGCCTTAACTGTACTCACGCTCTGAACACGGCTATTCAGGGAGTTCTTGAAAAGGGAGATCATGTAATAATAAGCAGTCTGGAGCATAACGCCGTGTATAGACCTGTTACGGCGCTTGTCAAAAGCGGTATCATTACCTGCACAATAGCGGAGGTTTCCGATGACGATGATGAAACCCTTGTAAATGTCCGCCGTGCTGTGCGTCCGAATACAAAGGCTGTAATATTTACAATGGCAAGCAATGTTACAGGGCAGATAACTCCCATAAGGAGGATCGGTGCTTTTTGCAGGGAAGCAGGAATATGTCTCATTGCAGACGGCGCTCAGGTTTGCGGGATATTGCCGGTTTCTCTTGAAAAGGATAATATATCAATTTTGTGTACGGCAGGGCATAAGGGACTTTACGGTATTACAGGTACGGGTCTGCTTATGACTGACTGCCGGTTTCCTATAAAGCCTCTTATGTATGGCGGAACAGGAAGCGCGTCGGCAAGTCCGGATCAGCCAGATTTTCTGCCTGACAGACTTGAGAGCGGAACACAGAATATTATAGGCGCGGCTTCAGTGGGCGCAGGGCTGAGATTTTTGGGCGGAAAGGGACTTAAAATGGTTTTCGGCCACGAAACGCATCTGTGCGAACTTTTTATAAAGGGCATTGGCGCTGTGCCGGGAGTGACGGTATACCGCAGAGAAAAGCCGTCTTATGTGCCGATTGTTTCATTTAACGCGGAAGGTTCGGCACCGGAGGAAACGGCGGAATATTTAAGCCGTGAGGGATTTGGACTCAGGGCGGGACTTCACTGCGCTCCCCTTGCTCATAATTCAAACGGCACTCCGAATGGTACAGTGAGATTTGCGCCGTCAGTCTTTAATAGCGACAGAGAAGTAATGCTTCTTGTTCAGACAGTGAAAAAATATGTACGCAATTTAAAAAATGGGCAAAAGGTATTGAAATCATTAACCTAAATGTGATATAATAAGTAAAAACAACAATAATAGATGATGTTAAAAGGCATCATGAGGGCGGCAGCGCCCTCGTACATATTCCGGTTGAACATATATTCAGAAAGAGGAGGTGAGTCCTGTGTCTCTGGCGGATATATTTGAAAGCATAGTCAGTGTTATAAAAACTGCGAAATGGGTGGATATTCTTGATATTCTGGTGATTTCCTATATTGTTTACGCAATAATAAAAATGGTTCGTGAAACACGTGCAGGTCAGCTTATGAAAGGCCTGCTTGTATTTCTGGGCGCCTTCATTATTTCAAATTGGCTTGATATGAAAGCTACTACATATCTGCTTACAGAAGCCATTGATATCGGACTTCTTGCGCTTGTAGTAATGTTTCAGCCTGAACTGAGGCGCGCTCTTGAAAAAGCAGGGCACGGAAGATGGGGACTTAATCTGGGCTTTAATCATTCGTCTACTGAAAGCGCTGCTATATGGAATACTGCCATTGAAGCAATATGCGATTCATGCGTGGAGCTTTCGGCAACATGTACGGGTGCGCTTATAGTAGTGGAAAGACAAACTAAGCTTGGAGAACAGATAGCTAACGGTACAATACTGAACGCGCAGCCCAGCAAGGAACTGTTCGGAAACATATTTTATCCTAAAACTCCGCTTCATGACGGCGCGGTTATAATGCGTGACGGAATGATTATGGCGGCAGCCTGCTTTCTTCCCAAGCCTCAGAAAGAGGAGCTTGTAAACAAGAAACTTGGCTCAAGACATCGTGCCGCTATCGGTATGAGCGAAAATTCCGATGCCATTATAATCGTTGTTTCTGAGGAAACCGGCGCTATCTCTGTTGCGGAAAACGGTCTGCTTACAAGCGGATTTACGCGCAATAGATTAAACCAGCTTTTGAAGAGCCGCCTTATCGAGTCGGATGAGGATTCTGTTCTGGCAAAGGCAACGAATTATATTTCACACATCGCAAAGAGAAAAGGCAGGGATAAGTAATGAGCAGAATGCAAAAAACAAAGTTTATTGAATGCATAAAAAGCTTTCATCCCATAACCCGTATGTTTGAAAACCGTATGGCAACTATGATATTTTCCGTGGTAATAGCCGTTATAATATGGTTTGTAATATCAATAACCATATATCCTACAACGCCCGTTACGATAAATAATATTCCTCTTGTTGTTGACTTGACAGGCACCGCTGCGGAAGCTGACGGCTACAGCCTGATAAAATGCGATGTGGAAGAGGTGAGCGTTAAGATAGAGGGCAACCGTTCAAAGGTGGGAACTCTTGATAAAGACAATCTTATCGCATATGCCGAGATTCCAAGCATTACGGCAGCGGGAACTAAAAATCTGAATATTGCGGTAAAAAGCACAGACGGTACAGAATTTACCGTAGAATCCATTACACCCTCCACTGTAAACGCGAGATTTGATAAGATAAAAACAGTTACTCTTGATGTTTTGCCGGACATCACAAATATAGAAAGCGCAAGCGGATGCATTATAAATAAAGATAAAGTGGAAGTGACTCCTGCTACTATAGACGTTACAGGACCTGCGCAGATCGTAGGGCAGATGAAAAACGCCTCTTTAATTATAGATTCCGTTTCGGAGATAGGCGCGTCAACGAAGCTTGTCTCGGAAAATATTGCGTTTTGCGATGCAAACGGCAGCAATATACTTATAGATGCAAACAGCGGCGTCGATTATGAGCAGATACAGTATACTGTGGATATTCCCGTTCAGTACACAAAGGAAATGGATATTACATATCAGCTGAAAGGCGTTCCAAGCACGTTTGACGAGGAATTTCTCAGAGACAGGCTTACTCTTTCCGCTGACAAGGTAACGCTTGCCGCCCCTGATCAGTCCATTGCCGATACTGAGGAGTTTACAATAGATACTATCTCTTTAAACAGCATAACTCTTGATTTTTCAAAGAACTATAATCTTGAAGTGCCTGAAGGGTACGAAAATCTTTCTAATATAAATACTGTTATTCTTTCTCTCGATTCAACCGGTCTGGCACAGAAGGATTTTGTTGTCAGCGAGATAAATATAATAAACGCGCCGTCTTCCTATACATATTCAGTGGTTACGGATCAGCTTATAGTTACTTTAGTAGGCAGCGAAAGCTCTATAAATCAGATAGATCCAAAACAGATTTCAGTTACAGTGGACTTGCTCAGCGTTCAGCAGAGCGGCGATGCCTCCTCATCATTCTCCTGCATGCCGACTATATCTGTAGATAAATATAAAGACGTATGGGCGTCAGGCGATTACAAAGTCATAGTGACGGCAACTGCAGTTGATAGCGACAGCGATACGTAAAACGGAACTTGTTTAGGCAGATTGTACAAATTATGTATAAAAAAATCTACGTGCGAAAAGAACGTAAATAAATTTGTTAAATATGCGTCAATATATAGTTAATATCTGTGTGTTATAATTTTTGTAGTTAAAAATGAACGAATCATTTTTCGAGCGTAAATAATTTAATGAGTGAGAAAGGAAGATGTTCACTATGAAGAAATTAAGGAAACGTCTTGGTGCAATTCTGGTAGGTGCAGCGATGCTTGCCGGAATGACAGCTGTACCGGGACTGAGCGATGCCGCAGCAAATGTAAGCGCGGCTGGAAGCTTTGCGGTCACATCAGATGCATTGCCTAGAACTCTGGCAATACCGGTCAAAGCTGAAGGCGCCGCAACAGATGATCCGCCTACTAACAAGGATGACTGCACATATACTGTCAGAGTAATGGATCTTGCAGAAAGCGGCATAAAGACCCTGCAGTTCAATTTTACTGCTGAAGAAGCGGTTAAAGAGTTTAGCTGGTATCTGGGAATTTCAACGGATGCATCCCCATGGTGGGCTGACAAGAAAGGATCATGTACTCCTTATGCAACTGAATTTTCGCTTGTAGTTGATGTCAGCGATGTTAGCATTGGCTATGATGATACATATGGCGAAAAGAAGATTGAACTTCAGAACACATACTGCTGTGCTCAGGATGGCACCAGTATCCCGATTACATTGGTATCAGTTGATGTAAACGGAAAAACCGATACAAGCGTTGGAACAGCTCCTCCTACCGGCGCGGAAAACACCGGCGGTATAGGCTATGCTACAGGCAATAACCCCAGCGGCAATTATACATTTGTAGACAACAAAGACGGTACCGCTACTATCACATCAACAATTACAAAGAAGATAGACGATGTTCAGGAATTTTATTCTTCTCAGTATAACGGCGCGCCTGTTACCCTTACTCCAAGCACGTCAGGGGAAGATTACAGCGAGGAAGCCTATAGTACAATAGATCCTGTGACAGGCGGCGTTGTCACCATGTCGGAAACGGATATCCGTAATAATGGCTATCCGTTAAACAGCCATA
>CAZINV010000001.1:0-23279 GCA_964540685.1 uncultured Ruminococcus sp. | reverse complement strand
AGTCCATCAGCGGATCTGAGAAACCGCACAGATGTCCGGATGCAACCCATGTTTCCGGATTCATAAGGATTGCGCTGTCCAGACCTACGTTATACGGACATTCCTGAACGAATTTTTTGCGCCAGGCGTCCTTGATATTATTTTTCAGCTCAACTCCTAAAGGGCCGAAGTCCCATGTATTGGCAAGACCGCCGTAAATTTCAGAGCCTGCATAAACAAAGCCCCTCGATTTACAAAGCTCTACGATTTTTTCCATGCTTTTTTCTTTGTTTGACAGCATATTGCATACCTCTTTCACTCAGGATTCTTCATTTTCGGAATTTTCAAAATAAATTTTTACTGCTTCGGCAATAGGCGTATAGCTGTAACCCATACGCGCAAGAGCAGCCTTGCATTTTTCAACTTGCTTTCTGTCGTTTTTGTCGAAGAGCAGCTTGCTGTATTTTTTATGCAGCAGCTCTGTTACCTGTTCCCTTTGATATTCATCGTCTGTATACGGAATCAAAGTTTTTTCAATTACTGCTTTTGGAATGCCCTTCTGATACAGCATTTGGGAAATTCTCCTCGGGCCGTAGTGTTTTATTTCCGCAGCGCGTCTTGCGGTATTTTCGGCGTATTTCCAGTCGTTTATAACGCCAAGCTCAGTGAGCCTGTCCATTACAGCATAGCAAACCAGCTCGGTGTAGTTGTTTTTCAGCTTTAAGAACATCATTTGATAGCTGTAGCCCTGTCCTTCAAGAAGATACAGCGCTCTGTGATACGCCTTTCTTACGTCGTTTTCAAAGAGCATTTCTCTCAGCATTTTGTCAGATATATCCGCTGCGGATGTCAAGCCGTACTTTGAGGCAATTTCTTTATGAATATCATAAATTTGTCCGTTTTCAAGGGACAGTTCCAGGTAAGAACCGTGCTGCGGTCTGCATGATAGAATTTTCATAGCAGTTTTTATACGGGAGTGAATTCGTCGAAGGAGTCATCGTTATCAATATCCGGATCTCCTGAAACAGGGACGAATTCATCGTTTTCAAAGCTGTCATCGTCATCAAAGGCGCCGCTTTCCGAAGATTTCTCAGCAGCCTTTTCAGCAGCTTCCTCCAGGCTTTTTTTACTTTCGCTTTTACCGGAAAGCTTTTCTCTTTTTTCCTTTGCCTTTTTGGCCTCTTCAGCAGACATTTCAGCTATTTTCTTAGTGATTTTTTCTTCGATTTCCTTCATCATTTTATTATCGCCAAGGAGTATTTCCTTGACGTTTTCTCTGCCCTGGCCTAATTTATTACCCTCATAGCTAAACCATGAGCCGCTTTTATTGATTATATCAAGTTCAATAGCCATATCCAGAACCTCGGCGGAGCGGGATATGCCCTTGCCGTAAATAATATCGAACTCGCAGCTTTTAAACGGCGGAGCCACCTTGTTTTTTACTACCTTTACCTTAGTGCGCGCGCCGATTATATCAGAGCCGTCCTTGATAGGTTCGCCTTTTCTTACCTCCATACGTATAGAAGCGTAGAATTTAAGGGCGCGGCCTCCGGGGGTTGTCTCGGGGTTTCCGTATAGAACTCCTATTTTCTCGCGTATCTGGTTTATAAATACAGCTACGCAGTTGGATTTGGAAATAACCGCCGTAAGCTTGCGCATAGCCTGAGACATAAGTCTTGCCAGCATACCGACATGGGTATCGCCCATTTCGCCGTCTATCTCGGCTTTTGTGGTCATAGCGGCAACGGAGTCTATAACGATAACGTCAATAGCGCCGGAACGAACCAAAGCCTCCGCGATTTCCAAAGCCTGTTCGCCGCTGTCGGGCTGTGAAACGAGAAGGTTGTCAATATCAACGCCGACGGCGCTTGCATATTTCGGATCGAGAGCGTGTTCAACGTCAATGAACGCCGCTTCTCCGCCCTGCTTTTGAGCTTCCGCAAGAATATGCAGAGCAACAGTTGTTTTGCCGGAGCTTTCCGGACCGTACAGTTCAACAATACGTCCTCTTGGAACGCCGCCTACGCCGAGCGCCATATCAAGGGACATGGAACCTGTCGGTATAGCTTCAACCGACATGCAGGTATTTTCTCCCAGCCTCATGATTGAGCCGCTGCCATAGGTTTTAGTGATATGGGCGATAGCGCTTTCCAGCGCCTTTTTCTTTTCCTCAGCGGTAGCGGGCATAGTAAACTGGTTTTTCTTTTTAAGATCTGATTTTGCCATAAGCCTTATCCTTTCAACAATTTTATTTATTCGCCAAGAGCGCTTCGTATCTGCTCTTCAAATTGACTTTTAACTTTATTATACGCAAAATCCTGCTGTCTTTTACGCTGCTCAGCCGTTATTTCGCGTTTAAGCGAAGTATCCGTAACGATTCTGTCTGCGGCAAGGGCGGCTTCAAGGGGATTTTTATCGTGCAGAAGAATTCCCGAACCGCCTAATGTATCCGGTACGGCGCATGAATCATAGGCGATAATCGGCACCCCGAAATACATAGCTTCCACCAGAGGAACGCAGAAGCCTTCATGTTCGCTCATGCACATAAATATATCGGCGATCTGATAATAGGCGATAAGCTGCGCGAAGGTGACATGACCTGTAAAAATAACATTAGGCACTTCCAGCGCGTTTATATATCTTTGAAGTCTTTTATAGTAAAGCTCCGTACCCTGCCAGGAGCCTGCCAGAATAAGGCGCGACTTAGGATTGCAATACTTCTGATAGCAGCAGAAAGCTTTTATTATGTCCTCATGCTTTTTATTTGGAGCTACTCTTCCCACAAAGAGAAAATTTACGTATCCGTCGCTGTCGTATTTCCTGAGCACTTCGGAATCAGGTCTGCTGCGGTAATTCATAAACGGTATAAGTATAGGTCTTATGGAAATATCGCACTTATACCCAAGCTCTAAAAGTTCCTGTTTATTATATTTTGAATCCGCCATACAGAAATCGGCTTTGCCGGCAAGATACGCCGCGCCTTTTCTGCCGTAATCCAGAAGCTCCGTAAGACTGCCGTTATAAGGACGGAAGAAGTAGGACGGCGTTATATTATGATAAATAATGCCTTTTTTCGCTTTCAGATTTCCCAGTGAAAAATTAAGATCTGTTCCTGTAGACAAGTGATACAGCACCGCGTCGTTTGAAGTCAGTCTGGGCATACGGCTTACAGGGGAGGCAGTGCCGGACGGCAGATGCTTATCTATGTTTTCCGCAAATATTTCCGTTTTATAGCCCATACTGCGGAGGACCTTGTCTATGGCAACGGCATCGTTGCTTACGGCGTCTCCCTCAGAGATGGTCGGCATCAGCTGAAAAACACGCATCAATCCTGCTCCTTTCGGAGAGCGGCAATCTGCTGGCTGAGCAAAGCCGTCTGTTTCTGCAGGCTGTCTATTTCCATGCGGTTATTGCGCTGCTGCAGTTCCAGAGCTTCTATTCGCTTTAACAGAGCGATATTGTTTTGTTCATCCGAATCCATAATGTAAAGTTCAAGCTGCTGGAGAGCCTGAGCGGTATTTGCATTTATGGCGGACTGTTCGTCAGCAATAGGTTCAACGTAGAAGCGCGCTAGTTTTCTTACGGCTTTTTTGAAAAAGCGTGACAGAAAGCCGCCTTGTATCTCATTATCTGCCGTAAGGACAAAGTAATCCGACACAAAGGATATATTTTTTCTAAGCTGATCGGAATCGTATTGTTTTGCAGGATTTCTTGGATTGGCGTCGCATGGAATATCCGCGAAGGAGAGCATATCTCCGGAAAGACCTTTTTCCTTGATTTCCGCGCGGATCTCCGACATAATGTCCTCTATATTAAGACTCATAAGCAGAGCATTCCTTTCCGTTTTTGTTGTATACTGAACATTATAAACTATTTTCCCTAAAAAGTCAAGGACGCGTGTCTTAATTTACCCTGCATATTTCAGCGTCCGTATAGTAATGCAGGAGAATCTCCCGCCAGTCAGCGCCTGCTTTTGCCATAGCGTTTGCGCCGTACTGGCTCATACCCACGCCATGACCGTATCCCTTTGTGGTTATAGTGCATGTATCTCCGTTCCATTCTATGTCAAAAGCCGCGCTTCTCAGGGACAGAGCGCTTCTTATATCTTGTCCGCTCACCTTTACGCCGCCTGCTGACGCGGAAAGCACTGTTCCTGATTCAGAGTACTTTTCAATTTTTATAAGTTCTTCTTTATCGCATGAAAAGTCTCCGTCCGGAAAGGCTTCTTCAAGAACTTTTTTTAATTCTTTTTCAGAAAATTCATTTTCCCAGAGATAATTAGGGGCGTTTTTGTCTCCGTCACTGTCCGCGGGAACCAGATAAGGCACTTCCTGCCCCCATACGTTGGCTGCGCTTTCTGTTTGTCCGGATGACATAGAGCAAAACGCGGCTAAAATAGGTTTATCTTCATAGGTTATTATGTAAGGCAGAACCTCTTCCGCAGCAGCGCTTATTTTTTCATACGCGGCTTCAAATCCCGTACCGTAAAACTCTATAGCCTGGCTTTTGGTGAAATATGCCTGATAGCGGCTGCTGTCGTTTGAAAGAGCCGCGCCGCAAAGCTCCGGGGACGGGTTTTCGCTTTCCGCCTGCTGCTGACGCACCGCATATGTGTGTATTGCTGCAGCTTGAGCCTTTAGGGCTTCGGATTCAAAGGATGCCGGCATTTCAGCTATAACGGCGCCGATTATGTAATCCTTCATGGAGAGCGTCAGCACCTCGCCTGTTGAGGTGTCCAGCATAAGGATGGTTTCGCCGGTGTCTGTCTGTTCTGCGCTTTCTCCGGCAGACGCGGAAGGGGCATCTGCATTGGAACTGTTTTTTCGTGATATAAGAGCCGGCGCCATAGGAATGGCTGTGAGTATGAGTGTAAAGGATATTATCATAAATCCGTATTTTTTCATAAATAGTTTTCCTTTCTTTTCGTTATTGGATTATTTTGAGGGATTAAAAAATGAGGCGAAAGTAAAAATATCATATGTTGACAGATACATAAATTTAAGGTATAATATATTATATGTACGATGATAAATGCCTGGATAACGGAGGTAATAGAAAATGAATAGGCAGATAGAGAACTATTTAAGACTTGAACAAGAGAAATCAAAGCTGGATATTTCATCTTTATGCGAAAATCTTGCCCGGTATTCCCAGATAGACAGCAGTCTTTATGATAAATACCATGTAAAAAGAGGACTTCGCCACAGCGACGGTTCAGGCGTAGCTGCGGGCATTACAAATATATGCAGCGTTCATGGATATATTATTGACGAGGGAATACGCACGCCTATTCCGGGCGAGCTTATCTATCGCGGCTACGACATAAACGACTTGGTGGCAAATGCGGAAAAAGAGGACAGGTTTGTGTTTGAAGAGGTGATATACCTTTTGCTTTTCGGACAGCTTCCAACTGAAGAAGAGCTGTCCGCCTGCGAGCACACTCTTAGTATCCGCAGAGAACTGCCGCCGGGTTTCCTTGTGGATTCAATCATGCAGTCTCCCTCAAAAAACATTATGAACAAGCTTTCAAGAAGCATTCTCTCCCTCTATTCCTACGATGCAAATCCGGATAATACCAGTATAGAGGACGAAATGCTTATTGCTCTTAACCTTATTGCGAAGATGCCTAATCTTATGAACGGAGCATACCAGACAAAACGCCATAAATTTGACAACGCAAGCATGGTTATGCACCAGCTGAATCCTGAAGAAAGGACTGCCGAGTCCATTCTTTCGCTTTTGAGAAACGACAGACAGTACACCAGAAAAGAAGCGCAGCTGCTTGACATTATGCTTGCCATTCATGCGGAGCACGGCGGAGGCAACAATTCCACGTTTGCCTGCCGCGTGGCCACATCTTCCGGAACAGATCCGTATGCAGCATATGCCAGTGCGGTAAATTCGCTAAAGGGACCGAGACACGGCGGCGCGAATCTCAAGGTTATCGAGATGCTTGACAACATAAAGGCGAATGTAAAGAACTGGGAGGACGAAGGCGAGGTTGCCGATTATCTTACAAAGATACTTAAAAGAGAAGCAAACGACCGTTCAGGGCTTATATACGGAATGGGTCACGCGGTATACACTCTTTCCGACCCGAGAGCAGTCATTCTGAAAAGGAAGGCTTTTGAGCTTGCCAAGGGGCAGGAGATAGAGAGGCAGTTCAATCTTCTCGATCTTATCGAAAAGCTTACGCCGGAGCTTATGCGTTCTGTAAGAGGAATTGACAAAACCGTATGTGCAAACGTTGATATGTACTCCGGTCTTGTATACAGAATGCTTGGCATACCGGACGATCTGTTTACGCCTCTCTTTGCTTCGGCACGTATGGTAGGCTGGGCGGCTCACCGTATGGAGGAAATACTTACAGGTAAGAGAATAATTCGTCCTGCTTACCGTACTATTGCAAAGCGCAGGGAGTATATACCGTTATGCAGCCGTACAAAATCGGAATAAAAAGATTTATCCGGCTTGCGGCGGTTTTTGCGGTTCTGATTCAGCTCTGCGGGTGCTCCTTCGGCGCTACTGTAGACACTCTTCTCGTACCGCCCAGTCTGGGAAAGGAACAGGAGCAGATATATCAGGCGCTGCAATACGCTGCCGGCAAGGACATAAAGCTTCAATATCCTAAGACGGGAGATTATCTGTCCGCTTTTATTATCTCTGACCTTGACGGAGACAGCGAGGATGAAGCGCTTGTCTTTTACGCGAAAATGGGGCTTACATCTGCGGAGAACAGTCTTAGGCTCAATGTTCTTGACAAGCGGCAGGATAAGTGGAGTTCCGTATGCGACGTTCCGGCGGCAGGCGCGGAAATTGAGAGAGTAATAATCTCGCCGATAGGGCCGGATACCGGCACTCAGATAGCCATAGGATATTCCATTATGGATCAGTCGGATAAAGAGCTGGTTGTCTACGGCTATCAGGACGGCGAGCTTGTGCAAAACTTTACGGCAGGCTATTCTCTTTTTGATATACACGACCTTGACGGAGACGGTATGCAGGAGCTGCTTGTTTTGCAGGCGGACTCGGATTCGGCGGCAAAGGCGGCTGTGTATGTTTCCAATGAAGAGGGACAGTTCCGCAAGACTCAGCTGACTCTTAGAAGCAGCTGTACCGGATTCAGCCAGGTTTTATATGCCGTGCGCGAGGACGGCTCCTCCGATGTCTATGCGGATATGCTCACAGGCGTTACCAATATTCAGACCGAGGTTTTCGTATTTGACGGAGATACGCTCAGCCATGTGCTTGAAGATGAAAGCGCGGCGTCGGAGACAACGCGTCCCGTCAGCTGCCTGACGCTTGACATTGACAGCGACGGTATTCCTGAAATACCTGTGCAGACTATTTTTCCGGGTTATGAGGGCAATGCCGCCGATCAGAATATACGTCTTACAAGATGGATGACCGTAGAATCAAACCAGCTTGCGGAGAAATACCGTGGATATTACAGTGTAAGCGAAGGATATGCCTTTATGCTGCCGGACAGCTGGCGGACTGAAGTAACCGCTATAGGCGACGGTATTACCGGAGATATAGTATTTTACCATTATAACGGCTCGCTTTCCGAGCCAATGCAGGAGCTTATGCGTATAGGCACAGCTTCTGACCGTGATACAAGGGATTCGCTTCTGGAGGACGGATACAGTCTGCTTCATTCCAGAGGCAACGCATATTATTTTATGAATGTATGCGAAAGCGGGGACAGCTTGTATATTCCTGAAAGCGAGCTGCTATCCTGTTTTCGATTTGTGTAAAGAAAGGACGCATTTATGAAACGTATTCTGGTTTGTGAGGACGAAGAGGCGATCCGCGAGTTTGTGGTGATGAACCTCAAGCGCATAGGATATGACGTTATTGACGTAGGCTGCGGCGAGGATGCGCTGGCTGAGTTTGAAGCGTCAGGCGGAAATTTCGATATAGTTCTTCTTGATATAATGATGCCCGGCATTGACGGCTTTAAGGTATGCAAGAAGCTTCGCGAAAAAAGTTCTACACTTGGAATTATTATGCTTACCGCCCGTTCTCAGGAAATGGATAAGGTAAGCGGACTTATGATGGGAGCAGACGACTATATAACAAAGCCGTTTTCGCTGTCAGAGCTTACCGCAAGAGTAGACGCGGTATACAGAAGAGTCTGCATGAGCTTTATAAAGGATAAAAAGTCAACTGTTATACACAGCGGACCCTTTGCTCTTAATCTTAAAAGCAGGACTGTTACAAAAGACGGCGTTCTCATAGAGCTTACTCAGGTGGAGTACCAGATAATGGAGTATTTTCTCAGAAATAAGAATACCGCCCTTGACAGAGCAAGCATACTTGACCATATCTGGGGAGACGGTTATTTCGGCGATGATAAGATAGTTGATGTAAATATCCGCCGCATACGGATGAAAATAGAGGACGAACCGTCAAATCCCAAATATATTTCCACTATCTGGGGTTTTGGTTATAAGTGGAATGAGCAATAGGAAAAAAGCGGGAAGAAGCGCCAGAAAAACCACTATGATCCGCAGGTGGATGATAAATAACCTTGGGCTTATTGTACTTCTTCTCATGGTATTATTTTTAATAGCGGTATACGCGCTTCAGAATTATTATTACAATTCCGCGGAGCAGTATCTGAGAGTGAGAATAAATTCAGTTTCTACTATTCTCACCCGCTATGCTCAGGACGATGATGTAAACTTTTCCTCAGAGCTGAGAAGTACCATTGAAAACTTTTCGGCAAAGGATAAAATGGAGCTTATGGCGATAGATTCCAAGGGAAGAGTAGTACTTACTTCTTCGGGTTTCCCTCCTGCCGGCAACAGCGAAATGCCGGATTATCTGTCGCTTATGGATGGCGGAGACGGATATTGGGCGGGCAAGCTGAACGGAGAAAGAATGATGGCGATAAGCGTTGATATTTCCGGAATGAGTACGGATTACAACGCCATACGCGTGGCTGCGTCGCTGAAAAATATTGACAGCACGCTTTTAGGTTATACAGCGGCGTTAAGCTTAGGCTGCATACTTATCGTTCTGCTTCTGCTTATAACAGGATATTATTTTATAAACAGCATAGTAAAGCCTATTACCGCCATAAATGAAAGTACAAAGAAATTTGCCAAGGGCGATTTTAAAGAGCGTATAGAAAAGTCTACGGAGGACGAAATAGGCGATCTTTGCGATTCAATAAACAACATGGCGGAAGCTCTTTCGTCTACGGAAGCTATGAAAAATGAATTTATCTCTTCTGTATCTCATGAGCTGAGGACGCCTCTTACCGCTATAAAAGGCTGGGCTGAGACGCTTTCCTATGATGTGGATAAAGAAACAGTCCGGAAAGGCGTAGGCGTTATTCAGAAAGAAACAGACAGACTTTCAGAGATGGTGGAAGAGCTTCTGGACTTTTCCCGTATGCAGAGCGGTAAATTTTCGCTTCGCATGGAAAAAATGGACTTGCTGGCGGAGCTTGAAGACGCGATTCTTATTTACGCTGAAAAGGCGAGAAGAGAAAAGATACGTATTCTTTACAACGATCCCGATATGCTGCCCTTTGTAAACGGCGATAAAAACAGAATACGCCAGGTGTTCATAAATATAATAGACAACGCCATCAAGTATTCTAATGAGGGCGGTACGATTTCAATAGACGCGGAGGAAAAGGGCGGCAATATACGTGTAATAATCGCCGACAGCGGCGTTGGTATAAGCAGGCAGGATCTTCCAAGAGTAAAGACCAAATTTTTTAAGGCGAACCAGACAAGGCGCGGAAGCGGTATAGGACTTGCTGTTGCCGATGAGATAATCACTATGCATGGAGGCACTCTCAAGATAAGCAGCGAGCTGGGACGGGGAACAAGCGTTATGATAATTCTGCCTGCGCTGACAGAGCAGTCTGCGGATACAGGAGAAGCAACCCAATTGAAAGGAAAATAAAATCATGAGCAAAAAAGAAAAACAAGAGCAGCGCCGTTCCAAGATAGGAGGGCAGGCGCTTATTGAAGGCGTAATGATGAAGGGCGCGTATACGGGCGCAATGGCATGCCGTCTGCCTGACGGAACTATAGATGTTGAAACGTGGAAAGAGAATAACGGGAAAAATATGCCGTGGTACAGAAAGTGTCCTTTTGTGAGAGGCAGCTTTAATTTTGTCATATCAATGAAAGACGGTTACAGATGCCTTATGAAGTCGGCTGAAAAGCAGATGACCGATGAGGAAGAGGACGAAGAAGAAATGAGCAGGTTTGAAAAATGGCTTACAGAAAAGCTTGGAGAAAAGCTTTTTGGAATAATAATGGGCGCTGCAATGGTGGTAGGCGTTGCGCTGGCTCTTCTGCTTTTCATGTTTTTGCCGAAGCTTGTTGTAGGGCTGATTATAAATCATACTGCTGTGCCTGATGTGAATGTGCTGCGCTCACTGCTTGAAGGTATAATCAAAATAGCCATATTTCTCTTTTATATGGGGCTTACAGGCTGTACGAAAGATATCCGCAGGACTTACGAATACCACGGCGCGGAGCATAAAACCATTGCCTGCCACGAAGCGGGAGAGGAGCTTACTGTTGAAAATGTAAAGAAGCACTGCCGTTTTCATCCGAGATGCGGAACAAGCTTTATTTTTATTACTCTTATAGTAAGCATACTTGCAATGTGTCTCATACCTATAAGGGTAATCTGGCTCAGAACATTAGTAAGCATACTTATCCTGCCTATAACGGTCGGGGTTTCCTATGAATTTATCCGCATTGCGGGAAGAAGCAACAGTACTCTTACAAGAGCGCTTTCGTGGCCCGGGCTGCAAATACAGAGAATCACTACAAGAGAACCGGACGCTTCCCAGATAGAATGCGCCATTGAGGCGCTAAAGCCGTGTATTCCGGAGAATATCGAAGATGACGAATGGTGAGAAATCTTCTGTTACAGCAAGAGAGCTTGCAGGAGAACTTGCTTCGGAGCTTGAAAAATCCGGCATAGAGAATGCGAGAGGCGAAGCGGTTTTTATACTTGAATATATTACGGGAAGCTCTTATCCGCTTTTAATCATATCAGGGCAGCTTTTGTCCCGTGAAAAAATTGAAGAGGCAAATACAATTTGCCAAAGAAGAATAAAGGGCGAACCGCTGCAGTATATTTTAGGCGAGTGGGACTTCTACGGAGAGACGTTCAAGGTGGGGGAAGGCGTGCTTATTCCAAGGCCGGATACGGAAACGCTTGTGGAAGAAGCGCTGCGTTTGAGAAAAAACTGCCGCAGAACAAAATTTGCGGATCTTTGCAGCGGAAGCGGCTGTATTGCAGCGGCTGTTGCGAGGAATTTAGAAGGCGCGGAGGGCTTTGCTGTGGAGAAATCACCGGAGGCCTTTGAGTATCTGCGTGAAAATCTCATAAGACTTGCGCCCGGTGTAAAGCCCTGCCTTTCGGACGCTTTGCTTCCTGAAACCGCAGCCGGATTTACAGAGCTTGACCTTATAACAGCCAATCCGCCCTACCTGACCGCCGGAGATATGAACGCGCTGCAAAGAGAAACGGCATATGAGCCGAAGCTTGCGCTTTTTGGCGGCGATGACGGGCTTATGTTCTACAGAGAGCTGGCACGCATATGGAAAAGTTCTCTGAAAAGAGGAGGATTTCTGCTTTTTGAGGTTGGAGCGGGGCAGTATAAGGATGTAATGAAAATTCTGGAGGGAAACGGATTTTACGGAGTGCGTTTTGTCTGCGACCTTGCAGGAATAGAACGCGTTGTCATAGGGCAGACGCCTTTAGCCTGACAAAGGATGGTGAAAGTATAAATGAGAATAGCTTTTGTTATTCCGTGGTACGGAGAAGATATGAAGGGCGGAGCTGAAATGGAGATACGCGAGATTTCCGTGCATTTAGCCGAAGCCGGAGCGGATGTGGAAATACTCACAACCTGCGCGGAAAGCTTTTCTTCCGACTGGAACGTGAATTATTACTCTGAGGGCACGGCAATGGTTTACGGAATTCCAACAAGGCGCTTTCCGGTCAGAATGAGAAATACAGCGGAATTTAACCGTATAAACCGCAGGCTTATGCGCGGTGAAAATATAGCTCTTGCGGAGGAAAAGCTTTTTCTTAAAGAGATGATAAACAGTCCCCTGCTGTGCAGTTATATTGAAGAGAATGAATTTTACTACGATTTCTTTGTTTTTGTGCCGTATATGTTTGGCACAACGTTTTTCGGAGTGCTTTCATGTCCTCCTGAAAAGGCTGTTATGCTGCCGTGCTTTCATGAGGAAAGCTACGCTCATATGCTTATGTTCCGCCGGACTTACATAAATATAGCAGGCATGATATTCAATTCGCGTCCCGAACAGGAGCTTGCCAACCGTCTTTACGACCTTAACGAAATGAAGCAGGAGTGTATAGGCGTTGGCATGAATGCGAATGTGCATGGAAACGGGGCAATGTTTCGGAATAAATTTGGCATAAGCAGCCCCTTTGTACTCTACGCAGGCAGAAAGGACACAGGGAAAAATGTGAACACTCTGCTGAAATATTTTGCGGAGTACAAAAAGAGAGAACGGGACGATGACACAGAGCTTGTTTTAATAGGCGGAGGAGATGTGAAGCTGCCCGAAGGTTCGGAGGAATTTATAAGAGATTTGGGATACGTTGACGCGCAGGACAAATACAATGCCATGGCAGCGGCGGAGTTTCTCTGCCAGCCCTCTGTAAACGAGAGCTTTTCCATAGTTATGATGGAAAGCTGGCTTTGCGGCAGACCTGTGCTTGTCCATAAGAGATGTTCCGTTACCACAGATTTTGTAAGACAAGCTCAGGGCGGATTATATTTTCAGGATTACTATGAGTTTGAGGGATGTCTGAAATGGTTCAGGTCGAACAGAGAAAAAGCGTCGGAGCTTGGAGCGAACGGCGGCGCTTTTGTAAGAAAGAATTATGACTGGAATATAATAACAGATAAATATATGAAATTTTTTGAAGAATTAACAGGGGAATAAGCTTATGAAACGAATCGCACTTGTATGTCCCAGATACGGCGCTGAAGCGGCGGGAGGCGAAGCACGCTATGCAAGGCAGCTTGCGGAGCAGCTTGTTAAACGCTATGAGCTGGAGGTGCTTACCACAAAAGCGCTGGACAGCAAGACATGGCGCAATTGGTACGCAAGAGACAATGAATATGTAAACGGAATAAACGTCCGCAGATTTCGTACAGAGCATGAAAAAGCAGGCAATCTTGAAGCCTATACGAGAACGTATCTGGAGGAATGCGAAGCCGGCAGGCGCAGTGTAGGAGTAGAGAAGATCTGGATAGAAAAATACGGACCTTTTGCTCCGGACTGTATAAGATATATTATCCGTCACAGGAATGAATACGATGTAATAATCTTTGTAGGATTTATGAATTACCTTACTGTGGCAGGTATGCCCGAAGCTGCGGGGAAAGCTGTGCTTGTGCCGCTTATCAGGGAGGAAACTCCGTATTTTCAGTTCATTACGTTTCAGCAGATGTTTACAATGCCGAGAGGACTTGTTTTTCTTACGGACGAGGAAAGAATGATTGTACGCAGAAGGTTCAGAACCCAGGGCATACCCTGCGAGGTTATCGGTACAGGTATAAATATACCCCAAAGCGTGGATGAAGCGGCTTTTTGTCATAAGTATCACATAAGAGACAGGTATCTGGTATATTCCGGACGTATTGACGAGGAGAAGGATTGTCCGGAAATGATACACTATTTTCTCGAATACAGGCGCAGGAATCCCGAACAGCAGCTGAAGCTTGTGCTTATGGGAGAAATTTGCTGCCATATTCCCCAGAATAATGATATTATAGCAACAGGATATGTTTCCGAACCGGACAAGTTCAGCGGAATATCCGGCGCTCAGGTGCTTATAATACCGTCCCGGCAGGAGAATCTTCCTGAATCTCTGATAAACGCAATGGCAATGGGCGTGCCTGTTCTTGTAAACGGAGCGTGCGATAATCTTCGCGAGCACTGCGTAAAGAGCAATGCCGGACTGTATTATGAAAGCTTCTTTGAGTTTGAGGGTGCGCTTAATAGAATGCTGGATTATGAGCGGCTGTATGAAGCACTGTCTTTAAACGCCATTAATTACGTAAGAAATAATTATGAATGGGATGCAATAATAGAAAAATTTATCAGTCTGATGAATCAGGCTGTGGATTAAGTGAAAAAGGAGACAGATATTATGGCAATCAGAGTTGGACTTGTATCTCTTGGCTGTTCAAAAAATCTTGTGGATTCTGAACGTATGCTTTATAAGCTCAAAGCTCACGGATATAAACTTGTGACAGAGCCGGGAGAGGCTGATGTTGCGGTTGTAAATACATGCGGATTTATTCAGTCTGCAAAGGAAGAAGCTATTGAAACTATTATGGAGCTTGCGGCTCTTAAAGCTGAAGGAACGTTAAAAAAGATAATTCTCACCGGATGTCTTACTGAGCGGTATAGAGAAGAAGCCGCCGGGCTTATTGAAGAAGCGGACGCTGTTGTCGGTATTACTGACCAGAAGGATATAGTAGATATTCTGGATAAGGTGTTAGCAGGAGAGCGGTATGTAAATTTTGCGCCTAAAATGGAAGGGCCGCTTACCGGAAAGAGAATTATTTCAACGCTCCCCTTTTTTGCCTATTTGAAGATTGCGGAAGGGTGCAGCAATTGCTGTTCCTACTGCGCTATACCTCAGATAAGAGGCAGGTACAGAAGCGTGCCGATGGAAGATATTCTCAGAGAGGCAAAGTGGATGGCGGATAACGGCGTTACAGAGATAGTTGTTATAGCGCAGGATACAACATGCTACGGCTCTGATCTCTATGGGAAAAGGTGTCTGCCTGAGCTTCTGAGAAAGCTTTGTGAAATTGAAAATCTGCATTGGATAAGGGTGCTGTACTGTTATCCGGAGAGAATAACGGATGAGCTGATTGACGTTATAGCGGAAGAAGAAAAGATGGTGCCGTACATTGATATACCCATACAGCATTGCGACGATGATATTTTAAAAGCAATGAACCGTCAAAGCAGCGAAGCGGAGCTGCGTGAGCTGATAGCAAAGATACGCCGGCGTATTCCCGATATAACAATAAGAACAACGCTTATAACCGGTTTTCCCGGGGAGACAAAGGAGCAGTTCAACAAATTAGGCGATTTTGTACAGGATATGCAGTTTGACCGGCTGGGATGCTTTGCCTATTCTGAGGAGGAGAACACAAAGGCAGCGGAGATGGAGGATCAGGTTGATGAATCCGTACGCCAGCACAGAGCGGAAATCATCATGCAGCAGCAGGCGGATGTAAGTCTTGCCAAAAATGAAAAAAAGATTGGCGCAAGGCTTGAAGCGGTTATAGAGGGTTACGACAAGTACGCGGGATGTTACTTTGGACGAACCAAGGCGGACGCTCCCGACATTGACGGCAAGATATTTATAAAAAGCGAAAACCGCCTTAAAATCGGGCAGTACATCACTGCGGAAGTTTTTGACACATTGGATTATGATCTGATTGCCGAGGAGGTAGACGAATGAATCTTCCGAATAAGCTGACGATTCTGAGGGTGCTTCTGGTACCTGTATTTATTTTATTTATGTATTGGAAAGCAATGCCGTTTCACTATCTGGCGGCGGCATTGGTGTTTATAGCGGCTTCGCTTACCGACTGGATGGACGGGAAAATAGCAAGGTCAAGAAATCTTATAACCACCTTTGGAAAATTTCTTGATCCTCTTGCCGATAAGATACTTGTTATAGCGGCGCTGGCGGTATTTGTGGATGATCCGGTAATAAACATGAGCGCTGTTCCTCTGATTATTATCATAACAAGAGAATTTGCGGTATCCGGAATGAGACTTCTTGCAATGGAGGAAGGAGTGGTAATAGCTGCCGGCATCTGGGGTAAATTAAAGACGGCTTTCACCATGGCGGCTATTGTTGTTATACTTGTGTATATGACTGTATTTTCTGATTTCGGAGCGGATATTGGCGATGTTCAGGATATAATCCGTATCTGGGTTCTTAATACGCTTATTTGGATTTCAACTGTCCTTACTATTATATCAGGGATTGTGTACCTTAAAAACGGCTGGAAGTATGCAGCTAAGACCAAGTGATTTTATATTTTATAAAGGCAGCGCCGCGCACAGCATAAGCAGTGAAAATAAAGCGGCACTGCCTCTTGTTTTATCTATATTCCATGCACTGCGGTTGCGGCAAGCAGATTCCATGTAGGTATGTCGGTTTTGCCTGTTTGCGGAAGACCTCCGAGCCTTTGAAATTCCATGACAGCTCTTTCTGTATTGCCGTCGTATCGTCCTGTAAGCTCTATAGTGCAGGAACGCTTTGCGCAGAGGTTCAGTGTTTTCAGCATTGCCTGAACGATATATACCGCAAGACCCTCGTCGTTCAGGCGAATATCAGCGGCATTTTGGGGGAAAGCGTTTACAGGGGCGGCTTTGTTCCCTATTTTCAGAAAATACTCGTCTGTTATTTTATTCCATGAAGCGGAATTAACTTCGCCTGTAGGTCTGAGTCCGTTTATTTGCTGAAACGCTCTTACCGCGAAGGCTGTTTCTTTGCCGTATATTCCGTCAGGATATATCTGAGGTATTCTTTCGTCAAAAAACGAAAGGCCATAGAGCATTTTTTGAAGTTCTTTTATATGCTGGCGCATCTGATTCGGCGTATATGCCATAAAAACACTCCTTTGTTACGTTATCGTATATCCGGGCGACTGATACGGTCTTTTATCCATTCCAAAGCGTAAATCCGAATAAAGTCCTGATATGGCGTCCCAGACAAAGGAGCTTACAACGCCTGTTTGAGGCTGTCCGTAAAGCTGCTGAAACGCCATAACGGCAGCTTTTGTAACGGGGCCGAAATATCCGGTAGCGGATACGTCGTTTACTTCCGGATAAGTCTGATGAATGTAGCTGAGGTACGTTTGCAGAAGCCTTACGTATTCGTTTGAGTCGCCTTCTTTAAGGCTTGCTCCCGGGAACAGTACAACGTTTCCGGCATTCGCGTCAGGTGCGGGAAGGCTGTCAAGTATGCCGAAATATGCCGCTAATAAATCGCGTTCTGTGTTTCTGTCAACTATTCCCGTTTCGGGAAGTCCGAACACCTGCTGAAATGATTTTACAGAAGCTTCTGTTTCGTTTCCAAAATATCCTGTAATATTCACAGGCTGGACGGCGTTGTAGTAAGCGCCTGTTACAGCTAAAATATATTGCAGCTTTCTTACGTCATCTCCCTGTCTGCCAATACTTAGAGTATCCGGGAACTGCTTTGACGTTTCATCTTCACGCAGTCCTTCTGAGTCCAGTTCCGCCAGTCTTTTTACGCTGGTGAAGATATAGGTTATTTTGTTCCACGCGGCGCTGTCAACTATACCTGACGGTTCTAAGCCGAAGATTTCCTGAAAAGCTCTGACCGCGTCTTCTGTGGAGTAGTCAAATATGCCGTTTACATCGGCAATTTTAGGTATAGCGGGATAATTCCTTGAAATGCGGTTGAGCTGAACCTGAATGGTACGCACTTCATTGCCGGCGTATCCAAGGGAAATCGGATAACCCGGATAATCGGGAGTTCCCGTTCGTACCGGTACGTTTGAAACGATTTCAATATCGTCGCCGTAGTAGTAGGAAAGTATTTCAAGAGGCGTAAAGCCCTCTTCCGCAAGGCCTGCTGTTCCCCATTGTGAAAGTCCGCTGCAGGTTACAGTAGTGCCGTTGCAAAAGGCGGCGAAAAGCGGTTCTATATTTCCGTACCGCCGAATAAAGCTGTTGAATATTTCATCTGTTATTTGAGATATATTTTCAAAGATTTGTCTGCCGTTTATAAATTTCTGGTCAAACTGCGTGTTATCTGTTATATCAAAGTCATATCCTCTGGAGCGGTACCATTCAGTATAATAGCGGTTGAGAGCAAAGCTTGCGATAGCATATATATTTGCGCGGATGGCGGATTCCGGCCATGTAGGATATATTTCGCTTGATGTTACATTTTTTACATATTCCGGGAAGGGCAGGGTTATATTTTCTCCGCTGCTGTCAGGTCTTCCCAGATGAACGGTAATATATTCCGGGATATATGGTTCTCCTGCGGGCACGATCTCATCTCCTTAGAATTTCGGCTCAGTATTTTGATTTATTATAGCCGGCTGATTTTCATCGGAACCTATTGGAAGAGGTATCAGCTCAAATCTCTGAATAGAGGTTATACCTGAAAATACGGGTACTGCGACGCTTTCCATACGTGAATACCCGGGAAGAAAAGCCCGTATTTCGTAAGTACTGTAAGGCTGTGAGCGGGCGCTGCCTATTGGCGGGGCAGGAAGTCTGACCTTTGGAGTATTGCCGCTTTGGTCAGTTACAAGGGACATCAGCAATTCCTTATCATTAAGTATAAGTATGGAAACGCCCTCTAAAGGGACAGCGTTTCCGGCGGTTCTTGCCGAAACCTGTATCCAGCCGAATGAAGCTTCCGTCTGTTCCAGATTATTTTCATATTTATTATTGTCAAACGTTATTTCATACGGTATTTCAGGAAGGGGCAAAGGTTCAGGCAAAGGTTCAGGCAAAGGTTCAGGAACAGGTTCAGGTTCAGGCAAAGGTTCAGGTTCAGGTACGGGTAAGGGTTCAGATTCGGGTTTCGTTTTAGAATTGGAGCGGTTATAAAGCTCCATCATTTCTCTAAGGTAATCGTCAGGAGTTTTTGCGGGCATAATGCACCTCCATAGAAGATTAGTATTAGTATAAGGCAGCTTAAAGCGAAAGCTTCGCGATACCGCCTTAAGATTATATATATGACAGAGAAAACGGCTTTATGATAAAAAGCGGCGTCCGCATCAGATTCTGCGAACGCCGCAATGCAGTTAGTTTGTCTCTCTGACCGCTTCGCGCCGGAATAGCAGCGATATACACCAGACAGCGCATATTGCAATTATAATATAGATAACTCGGCTGAGGAGAGAATCTGAACCGCCGAATATCCATGCAACGAGATCGAACTGGAAAATGCCGACAAGACCCCAGTTCAGACCGCCGATGATAAGCAGTATGAGTGCAATTTTATCCCACATAAATTTCACCTCTTTTCCAGGGGCGATTTAGATAATGCAGACTCGCCCTAAGAGATAGATGCAGTTGTAAGATTATTATAACGCGGATAAGCGCGGATATTCAATTGCTGATGAGGAAATTTTAATAAAATTCAGCTGTTTGAAAATGTATGCAGAATATACAAAGTGCATGATATGATGGAATTTTTTTCCAAAAACACTTGACTATAAAGCTGCAATCGTGTATAATAATAATGGTGAGAGTAATCCATATTATTTTGAATTATTATCACTCGTTTTGTTGTCTCCTTTCTTTTGTTTTATTTAAAATGTTTTTTTGATTTTGCCGGAGTTTTGCTCCGGCAATTTTTTTGTCTTGACACGGCGCTGTTTGTTCTGTTATACTATAAATAGAAAACATATAAATAATATATATATAATAAGGAGACGGTAAATATGATGAATCTGCTTTTTATTGGAGATGTTGTAGGCAGTGCGGGCTGCCGGTTTGTAGAGGAAAATCTTTATAAAATAAAAAAACAGTATTTGATTGACGCAGCTGTTATAAACGGCGAAAATTCCGCGCAGGGGAACGGGATAACAAAGCATTCGGCGGAGCAGCTTTTAAATGCAGGCGCTGACGTTATCACCAGCGGCAATCACTGTTTTAAGAGAAGAGAGGCTTTGTCTATATACGAAAACCATGCTGTAATACGTCCTGCAAATTATCCTGACGGCTGCGTCGGGCGCGGGATATGCGTGCTTGATATGGGCAGAGTCCGTATAGCTGTTGTAAATTTATCCGGCACCACCTTTCTTGAACCGCTGGACAATCCTTTTACCTGTATTGAGGGCATACTTGAAGATATAGACACTCCCAATATTTTTGTTGATTTTCACGCGGAAGCCACTGCCGAGAAAAAGGCAATGGGGCATTTTCTGACGGGGAAAGTAACCGCCGTTATGGGAACTCATACCCATGTGCAGACAGCGGACGAGATAATTCTGGGAGGGCATACAGGCTATATTACAGATGTTGGAATGACAGGGCCGGAGCTTTCCGTTTTGGGAGTAGATATAGAGCCGGCGCTTGAAAGATTCCGCTTCCGCTTTCCAGCGCGTTTTCAAGAGGCGAAAACTCCCTGTTTCCTTAACGGCGTTGTAATTAGCTTTGATGAAAAAACAGGCAAGTGTACAAAAATAGAACGCATAATTTTAAGATAATGCAAAAAGCGGCAAAAAAAGCTTGCATTTTTACATAGGTTATTGTATAATATAAAGTGCAGAGAATGTCTTTCTAATTTACATAATAAAAAATGGACTACAGTCTTGGAAAAGGAGGTCTAATATGGAAGCTCTTAAGGTATCATCGCATTCATCGCCTAATTCTGTAGCCGGTGCAATTGCGGCTGTTATCCGTGAAAAGAAAGTCGTGGAAGTGCAGGCAGTCGGCGCCGGCGCCATTAACCAGGCAATAAAAGCTATTGCTGTCGCACGCGGCTATCTTGCGCCTATTGGTGTAGATTTGGTGTGCATTCCTGCATTTTCTAATATTCAGATTGATGGCGAGGAGCGTACGGCTATCAAGCTTATTTGCGAAGAGCGCTGATAAATATATATAATCTAAGCGCATATGTCCCGCCGCTCAGGTGTCGGGGTTTATATGGTCTTTCAGCGGAGAAATGGGGCTTCAATGAAAGACTTAGGAGCTAACGCTCTCAGCATATTAAGCAATCCGCCGCAAGCTCTGCTTTTATTTAAAGTACAGAAACGCTGCTGAAAGGCGGCGTTTTTTTGTATATATGATATTTACTGGCACTAATCCCGAACATTGGAAGATTAGTATAAATACCTGCACATTGAAAGGAGAAAATTTATGGACATTGACGACGGGCGATTATATCTTATAGCGGCTGCGGTGCTGCTGGCAGTACACGGATTTACTGCTGCGGTACAGGCGGCATTTGAAAAAATTCGTCCAAAGGTGAAGAATCTCGCGGAAAAAGACAAAAGCTTTAAAAATCTGGCAAAGCAGCTTGAAAAGCAAAAGCGGTTGGAGTTTACATTTCTTGCAGAGAGAAGCGCAAGCGCCGCGCTGACGGCAATTTTTATGTATCATGGAGGTCGGTGCTTTCTGCTGCCAATGCTTGCAGGATGCAATCTTGACGAAACCGCAGCAAAGGCAATTACACTTGTGTCTGTATTCATATTGTCAGTTTTTTTTACAGCTCTCTGCAGCGCCGTTGCTTTTCGTATAGGAACGCAGAACGCGGAGAAAATAATGCCGAAGAGCAGCTGGGTTATTGATACCATAACAGTGCTTTTCATGCCGCTTCAGGCGCTTATAAGAGGAACGGACTGGCTGCTTGGCGGAGATAAATTTGCGCAGGAGGATTCCCATGTAACAGAAGAGGATTTCCTTATGATGGTTGATGCGGGTAATGAAACGGGGCTTATTGAAGAAAGCCAAAGGGATATGATAAACAATATAATAGACTTTGAAGATGTTATGATTACAAATGTTATGACGCACCGCAAAGAGCTTGTGGCAGTTGACGTTGACATGAAGATAAGCGACGTTGTATATCTTGCAGTGAATGAAGGCTATTCCAGGATGCCGGTTTATGAAAATAATATTGACAATATCACCGGAATACTTATGGTAAAGGATCTTCTCGGACTTATCGGAGCGGAGGACATATCGAATTTCAGCGTGAAGCATTTTGTAAGACCGGCGCTGTTTGTACCGGAGACGGCAAAGTGCAAATATGTTTTAGAGGATATGCTCAGAGATAAGGCGCAGCTTGCCGTTGCGGTAGATGAATACGGAGGCACAGCGGGAATAGTCACAATGGAGGACTTGCTTGAGGAGATTGTAGGCAGTATTCGTGATGAATACGACGATGAAGAGATAGAAGTGCGCGAAATGGGCGCGGGAGTATTTACAATTGAAGGCAATGCGAATCCTGAGGAAACGCTGGCGCAGCTGGGGCTTACCCTGCCTGACGGTCAGGAATTTGACACTATGAGCGCGTGGCTTGTGGAGCTGTTGGGAAGGATTCCTGATGAGGACGAGAAAGCAGAGGTTGTGTATGAGAATGTGAAGTTCACGGTTTTATTGATAGAGGATAACTGGATATCTAAGATTAAGGCGGAGATTTTATAAAAAAAAGCAGTGCAGCAAATGCTGCACCGTTTTTTTATGCTGTTTTTTTCTTTTTCTTCACATATTGAACCTTTGTGTTTCCGCGTTTTTTCTGCCAGAATACCCATAGAGTAGGCACAAAGCAGATGGAATTAAATGTGCCGACGATAATACCGACAGTGATTGGAACGGAGAAGCTCAGTATAGAAGATACTCCCATAATAGCTGCAACTACGGAAACAGAAATCATAGCGAATACAGTCGTTATAGAAGTTCTTATAGTACGGCGAAGGGATTGCGAGTTGCTGATATTTACCAGCTCTTCAATGTTCATGCCGTTGCATTTTTCCTGATTTTCTCTGATTCTGTCATATATAACGATAGTATCGTTTACAGAGTAGCCGAGAAGCGTCAGTATGACAGCCATGAAGTTAGAATCTATGCTGAATCCGCAGAGAACCACGCTGCCGTATGTTATGACCAGAGTGGAAAGCAGTCCGATAATGGCGCATACGCCGGAAGACCATCCGCTTATCATTCGGAATCTGAATGCAATGTACAGAATCAGGATAATGGCGGCAAATACAGCCGCAACGATACACTTGGTAAAGAATTCTCCGCCTGAGCTTGCGTCAACGTCATTGGAGTCAATAACCTCAAGATTAGCGTCCGGGTACATTCCCTGAATAGTATCGGTTACTTCCGCCTGACGCTCCGCTGTCAGACCCTCTGTAGATGTGAAGGAGACGGTCATAGTGCTTGTACCGCTGCTGAGAGATTCGCCGATCTGCGCGCGAACTTCCGAACCTACCAGTTCTGAAAGAGATTTTTCAACGTCCGCTTCAACAATATCGCCTTCATAGCTATAGGTGATAATAGTACCGCCTTTAAATTCAAGAGCGATTTCAACGCCTGTAAAAGTGGAGAGTATGGACAGAACCGCTAAAGACAATATAACAATAAAGAATATTTTTGTCTTGCCGCAGAAGTCGCGTACCTTTACATCAAATTTTTCATATTTATTACTTGACATCGACGCCACCTCCATAAAGCTTTTTATTCTGGAAACACTTAAATCTTGCAAGAGACATAGACATAAGTCTTGAAGCAAGCACG